>CAMCOJ010000028.1 GCA_945876405.1 uncultured Ruminococcus sp. | reverse complement strand
ACAAGGAGTATCGTCGGCAGCGTCAGATGTGTATAAGAGACAGGTATATGCAGCAGCTTTCTTTATATCCTCTGTCATTCCTGCAATCGACTGTTTTCTTGATGTTATCTGTTTAGGAAGTGTTTTCATTATGCTGTCTTCAAGGGCATATCGCTGATTGAGATAACCACTTTTGAGCATTTTGTACTTTGAAACTTCAATTTCCAAGTCCATTCTTCTCTTAATTCTTGGGTCACCGGCACAGAGAGCCTTGATCTCTGCAAATTCAAGACACTGTTCGTCAACATCGTCCATAGTTCTCGCAGGAGATTTTGATGTCATGACCTGAGATATGAAGTTTTGCTTCTTCTCCAAGGTCTGGAACAGATACGCATCAAAGGTTTTGTTAGTAACGTATCTGAACAGCTTAACATTTTTGTTTTCATTTCCTTGTCTTATCATACGTCCTGCACGTTGTGTCATATCCGCAGGCTTCCAAGGACAATCGAGGTCATGTGAAGCGATGAGCTTATCCTGCACATTAGTTCCTGCACCCATCTTTGCAGTTGAGCCGATGAGAACACGAATTTCACCACTACGGACTTTTGAAAACATCTGAGCTTTCTTAACTTCACTATCTCCTGCATCATGGATAAAAGCTATCTCCTTTTCAGGTACTCCCTTTTCTATGAGCTTTTGTTTGATATCATCATAAACGCTGAAGCGTTTACCGTTTTTCTTGATATCTTCCTTTGTCTGAGGAACACCTAAGTCGCAGAAAATAAGCTGTGTAGAACGCTGTTCGGCTGTTTCCTGCCAGATATTAAATACATTGCTTACACACTTGTTAAGCTTGGAATCTGGGTTATCGGGTAAGTCAGGGTCAATCAGACGAGGGTCAAGTCCAATCTTTCTGCCATCATTAGTAATCGTCAGCATATTATCAACAGACGGGTCTACTGCTCTTGTGTGAACAGCTTCTGCACGTTCCGAGAGTGATTGAATAAGTTCATTCTGAATCTCGCTTGGCTCTGCACGTTCATTTATCTTTTCACAGTCTGGAACATTCAGATTAAGCATATCGGCAGTTTTTATATCTGCACACTGCTTAAATATACTCATAAGCTCCGGAACGTTTACAAATTTTGAGAAACGTGTTTTCATGCGATATTTATTATCAGGAGAAAGCTCTCCTTCTGTAACTGTATCACCAAAGGTTGAAGCCCAGCTGTCAAAATTATTCAGTCCATGCTTTTTAAGCTCGTCTGACTGTAAATACTTCATCATTGAGTATATCTCTGTCATACTGTTGCTTACCGGAGTTCCGGTTGCAAAGGTGACTCCACGATTACCTGTTATCTCATCGAGATACTGACACTTCATATACAAATCCTGAGTTTTCTGTACATTGTCATTTGACGTAATACCTGAGATATTCGACATTTTAGTAGCTAAGAACAGATTCTTGAATAGATGAGCTTCATCAACAAATAGCTTGTCAATTCCCAGTTCCTCAAATGTTACAGTCTGGTCTTTAACAGTGCTGTTTACAAGTTTATCAAGTTTATCCTCAAGAGCCTTTTTGGATTTTTCAATCTGTTTAACTGTAAATCTATCACCACTTTCCGTATTAGCAGATTCTAATGCAGCAGATAATTCATCAATCTGGTTCTGGATGTACTTCTGTTCACGTTCAGGCGAAAGAGGTATCTTTATAAGCTGAGAGTGACCTACAATTACTGCATCAAAATTACCGGTTGCAATTTTAGCACACATCTTCTTTCTGTTATGGCTGCTGAAATCGTCAGGTTTTGCTACCAGAATATTTGCGTTCGGGTACAGCTTCATAAAGTCTGAAGCTATCTGCTCAGTAAGGTGATTTGGTACAGCAAACATACACTTGTTGTGTAGTCCCAGACGTTTACCCTCCATTGCTGTCGCAATCATTTCAAACGTCTTTCCTGCCCCTACCTCATGAGCAAAGAGTGAATTTCCGCCGAATAATGCATGAGCAATAGCGTTTACCTGATGTGTTCTGAGCTTGATTTCAGGATTCATACCTGAGAAGTTTAAGTGTGACCCGTCATATTCTCTTGGTCTGATACAATTGAACTGACGATTATATTTATCAACGAGATACTGTCTGCGTTCCGGATCTTTGAATATCCAATCAGAAAAGGCATTCTTTATGGACTGTACTTTCTGATTGACCATTTCAGTTGCTTTCTGGTCAATTACAGATACTTCTTTTCTCTCAGAATTAAGCTGATTTTTATACACTTTCGGACTTTTTAGATTAAGTATAGCTTCCAAAAGCTCATAAGCATTCATTGATTCTGTACCGTAAGTTGTTGTTACATTTACGTTTCGGGAATCGTTATTCTTGTTGGTTATATTCCATCCTCCTCTGCCGACATCTGAGAAATTAAGCTCAATACCATTTTTGTTGTGCTGATAGCTTACATTCTCATAAGCTCGCAAATGTTGAGGAGTATCAAACACTTCATACATGAACTGCTGTATTATTTTAGGGTCTATCCATGTTGCACCGAGCTTTACAGTGATATCTCCTGCAGTAAGAGGTTCTGGCATAGCCTTTTTCAAGGCTTCAATATTGTCTGCAAATATCGGATTAGATTCAGCAGCATTCTCCGCCAGAGCCATTTTTTCATATATGTTACCCGATAAATATTCCTCTGCTGTCTGATAAACAGTGTTTGTTTCAGTTGATAATTCAGGAACCGGATAGATAACCCCTTTTAAATCTGCTACTATGCGTTCTTTATCAAAGCCTGTCAAATCAGCCATATAATCAAGGTCTACCTTTGATTTCTCAGAGATAGAAACTATAAGAGCTTCACTTGAAGTATCGGTATGCTCAACAGCCTTATGAGGACTAATTGTTCTCTTGGTGAATATATCTGCTTTTCCAAAGTAATGTTCACCATCAGTCTTTTCAAGGGATTGAAGCAATGGGAAACGCACGTCGTTTTTAAAAATAGCATTTGGATTGACCTTTGAATTGATTTTGTTCAGGAATCCAAATTTTTCGACAAAGCTGTCATATTGAGTGTTAAGCTGTGCCTGAAGCGATTCAATCACATCATTTGACATTCCCTCGACCTGAGCATTAAGCAAAGCTTTTGCAGTATCGGCAAGCTCACACATACCTTTTCGTCTTTCTGCCCTTGTTCCGGTCTGTTCACTGTCTTTAAGAGGAACGAGATTATCGTCACGTCTGTAATAGAGCTTATCATCAACAACAGTATATGTAAAATTCGGAATATCAGGAGTTGCAAGCAGCATATCATTTGATTTTTCATCCAGTTCAGGCTGAAATTCAGGAGCTGTATAGCTTCCCTTAATATTCTTAATTGCTTCATTAAGTTGTTCCCGAAGATCTTTTTCAGGGTCTGCCTTACAGATAGTATTTCCTCGGAAGTCTACATCCAGAGTACCGAGTACCATTTGAGGATTTTCAACGAAATACTGATTAATAGGCAGTCCGTTTTCGCTTTTATCAAGGTGAATCCAGTTGCAGTTTTCAATCTCGCTTTCCTTTAATGGCTTTTCACGCTTCTGGAGGAAAATGATATCCGACGTTACTTCCGTTCCTGCGTTTTTCTTGAACGCATTATTCGGCAGCCTAATCGCACCGAGCAGCTCACACTTCTGAGCAAGCATTTTTCTGACATTAACATTCTGCTTATCAAGTGTACCACTTGACGTTACAAATGCCATTATTCCTCCTGCTCTTATCTTGTCTGCCGTCTTTGCAAAGAAGTAATCATGAATTTTCAGATTTTTGTATGCCTTGGTTTTGTCACTTGGCGAAGTATCGCCGAATGGTACGTTTCCGACAGCAACATCAAACTGATTATTCTCAAACTTCATCTTTTCATATCCAGATATAGTTATATCAGCTTCAGGATAGATCTGCTTTGCAATACGTCCTGATATATCGTCAAGCTCAACACCCATAAGGTGACTTTCATCACGCATTTTATCAGGCATCATTCCAAAGAAATTACCGATACCCATAGCAGGTTCAAGAACTTCACCGCCATCGAATCCTATGTTATCCAAAGCCTTGTATATAGCTTCAACAATAACAGGAGAAGTATAGAAAGCATCCAGAGTCGAACGTCTTGCAGCATCATATTCCTCCGGAGTAAGAAGTGATGTTAAGGTATAGTATTCATCTTCCCATGTTTCATTAGTTCTGTCGAACGCTTCCTGAAGTCCGCCCCAACCAACATACTTTGACAGGATTTCTTTTTCCTCCGGTGTTGCAGAACGTTCCTCGGATTCTATCTGCTTCAATGTTCGGATAGCTTCAATATTGTTCTGGAACTTGTGTTTTGCTCCGCCCTCGCCAAGATGATAGTCTTTTATATGGAATCTGTCAGGATTCTCTTTTTCCTCCGGCTGTTCGTCAGAGATATTTTCTTTTTCTGCTGACGGAGCATTAATGCCGAATCTCTCATTTATCTGCTTATCTTCGGCAGCTTTAAGCTGAAATTCACTCATTTCCAAAATCGAATCTTCAGGAGAATTTTCAATTTCGGATATATCGTCAACTCTCTTGCCATTGATGAACACATCAAAGTCCTGATTCCACATCTCAATCGCAGTATCTTTAGGTACACGAATATGAGAACTGTTTATTTCTTCTTCGACAGAATACTCTATAGGCTCGTGACTTATGCTGTCAGCCGTCTTTTCGGGTATTTGTATATCAAATCCACCTTGCTGAATGAAACTACGCAGTAATGAATCCAGTTTAACGCTGACTTTTCGTAATTCAATAGGTTCTCCCTCTATACTTTCAAAGAACTGTTGTGCTTTTGATATATCAACAGTATCTTTAAGCCGTTCCAGTCTGCCATAAGCATTTATTGAAGTTTCGTTCAATTCCATTGAAGTCATTTCACGCAGCAGCTGTTCATCACAGCCGAGAGCTTCGGCAAGGGTATGCACAGCTAATTGATCTTTGAGATAATTTCTGCTATTTACATTTTCTAAAATGATGTTTCTGTTTTCATCGGCAATAATATGTCCTACTAAATCTGTAAATCCATAGTTATCGCTTTCAAGCTCAAAAAGCCTTTTTCCGTCAAAAATTCTGCTGTCAACAACTGACCATGTACCTTCCTGAGTTTCTAAAAAGATTTCCTGACTGTTTGGATTAAGCTTATTTTCATTGGCAAATCTATCTTCTTTAGAAATAGAACTTTCATGCTCGCTATTCATGGACGGAAGAAGATATTCATGATAGTATTCTTCGAACATTGCTTCTGCATCAGAAAGGCTCGGTATATCTGTAAAGCCGTTTATCGGTCGTATCTGACCATCGCCCCATTCAGCTTCAATGTCCCAACCGCCGTTAGCATTCTGCGTTATCCAGTAGAATTCATCATTTACCTTTGTAGCAAAGATTCCTACTCTACCCATTTCATCTACTTCGTCAACCGAATCATAAACAGGTGACCAAATTATCTCAGTTTCATCTGATTCAGCAACTTCAATCTGATGATTTTCATTGGCTTTCTGTGTCAGATAGTTTTCGGCTGTAGGAAGATATGTTGCAAGCGTTCCTGTTTCTTCTTTCCTGATAGGATTGATATCAACAGGTATTCCACCAATATCAAATGGATTCTCATGAAGAATATTGAACAGAGCATCTTCTTTTAGATCTGATGATACTTCCATTACAACATCAATGTCCGAGCCATCGTGTTCAAGTCCTCTGGAACGAGAGCCAGTTACGATTACATTGTCTATCGTTGCAGATATTTCATTATCTTTAAACGCTGTTTCAGCATTATCACGCACCATTGCTTCAATTTCCGAAGCAGAATATCCATCTATATGATTGAACATAGCTTCTGTCTTTTCACGGAACTGTGTTATAACAGAGCTTTCAGCTACTTCATGGATAACTGATTGAATTACAGGTGCTTTCTCGTCATCTGAAAGTGCCACTATGTCATCATAATCAAGTACAGAAAGTACATTTTCATTCATTTCGGCGAGTGAATTGTACTGTTCTTCACGAACAATATTTCCGCCATACTCATAAATCATCTTATACTGTTCAAGATCAGCAGACACTTGTATTTCAAGGTCATTATTCTCATCAGTAGTGTAAGCGATTGACACTTTGGAAAGGTCTGAAAAATCTGATTCCGACCCAAATTCTTTTTCACAGAATTCCTTGATAAAACTTTTGGCTTTTTCAAGGTCAGTATATCCAACGATTTCAGCAAGTTTTTCCTGAACACGTTCTCTGACAACAGAATCACCAACACCAAGAACATCATAGATCTCATTGATATTTTTTCCCTGAATATCAGCAAAGGTCACTATTTCAGAAATGCTTTCACCAAGGCTATCTGTCGGATATTCCTGCATATACCAGAGCTGAACATTACTGTTAAGGTCCGGCTCATAGTGTTCTGGTTTAATATTATCCTTACTTACTACCTCAGATGTGTCAGCTATTTCATTTTCTGTCCCACCAAAAAAACTAAGCTGATCTTCATCTACTGCTTTTTCACTTCTTGACTTATCAGGCTTTATCAAATCTATGATATCAAGAGGATTGACACGTTCAAACCCTCTTTTTTCAAGGGTTTCCGCCCAGTGTGGAGAAATTATTGATTCAGAGATTTGTGGATTAGTTATATTCTCAAAAGATACAACTATTCCATCGGTATTCTTTTCAGGAATATTGGTTATTCTCCAGATATCATTATCCATACGGATATAATCACCGATTTTCAAATTCTCTGCACGTTCCTGAACAGGAGCAGTATAAACTTTCTGCTCATTTACTATACTGTCGATAAAATCAAGAGATTCTGTTCGGATAGGCATGTCATCATTATTTCTTCTCATTATGTATGGTTCATTTGGATTGTAGTCTGAAACCTTAATCAGTTCAACAGTGTTTTTATCCGTATTAATATCATGAATGCTATACTGTTCACCATCAAGCTCAATGTCCATGTTCCTGCTGATTTCTCGCTCGTAATAAGGACACTTATCAAATAATTCATTTCTGATATTATCGTTTTCTTCAAAAGAACGACGAAGTTCGATAAGAGCAGTACACGCTTCATTATATGACGAAAATGTACCATACACAAAGGAATGGTTATTCTCTCTGGTGCTTTCGGCAAGGTGAGTTGAAATTCCATTGCTTACATTTATGGAACGGGATACTCTTACATCCCAAGGCTCTTCTTCAGGCAGTTCGGTAAATTCAAAACCATCTCTTTTAAGGAATCCAACAACTTCATTGCCATAGAATGTTCGTTCTTCGGCTATGTTATCGAGAGCATTGATATGAAGCATTTCAACCTTATTGTTTTCAATGCTCATATTGCTTATTTCCCATGCCTTGCCCTGGTACATTATTGTATCACCAATGTTAAATTCCTCTGGATTTCTGGCACTGGTTTTAGGCTGCATTGAGGGCAGTTCAATATTATTTTTTGCTATGTAGTCTGCAACTGCTCTTTCGTCACCATTTATATCAGAGATTTTTCCATCACGATAGGATATACGGATATCATGAATACTGTTCTCAAATTCATGACTGACTATAGCTTTTACAAGCTTCATATCATAATGCTCCATATTATTGAGCCACTGATTCATGAATGCATTGACATCACGCTGTCCCCGTGAGCCGTCTGAGTATGTTTCATAAATACCCAGTGCAGATTGTTCATAAGAAGCAGCATTTACTGTCTGATTATCCGTGTCAACATTTAATACTATGTCAGGGTCATACATCAAGTCCCCGTTTTGAACATAGGTCTGCATTATTGATATCTGATTATCTGAAATAGTTTCGATTGAGAGGGGTTCATGCGTAGGACTTTCATAATGCTGAAATCTGTGTTCACCATTTAATATCTCCGGAAACATCTGCTCAAATTTTTTGTAGTTTCTATGTGCTATGGTGTTGGGAATCTTTTTCTTTTCCTTTACCGGCTCTGATATTTCTGATTCAGGTTCAGGTTTGCTTACATTTCCTAAATAAGTACCGTTTCTTGCCAGAGTAAACTTATCAACATTTTCCGTAACAGCATATTCTATCCCAGAAGCAGATTCAGAACGGGTTATTCCGATATCGTCAGGATAAACTCCCGTCATTGAAGATACAGTTACTTCCTTACCATTATAAAGAAACTTATCCCCGATTTCAATTTCTGCTGCGGACTTTGCCACTGTACTCTCTATTACTTCAACAGAATTAACAGAGTTTATAATTTCATTCAGCTCTGAAAGATTCTGTCTGCTTACCGTTATTGTAGCTGTATCCTCTTTCAGCACTCCAGAAAACTTTATATTACGTTTTTCAAGCTCCTCGGCAACCATATCAACGATGTCTTTGTCAACATTGGTAAATGATTTCTGACCGATATATTTAAAAGGAGTATTGCCAATGATTACATCACCATTTTTATTGACATTAACATTTTCATTTGTTTTTTCTTCTGCAGTATGCTCTGCTGTATGTGGAAATTTGGCTATCATAGCATCTGTGATACTTGCAACAATTTCAGATTTCTTCTCAGAATTATTCATGAAATCATTATAAAAGCCTACATTTCCCATTACGTCCTGATTCAAGATCTGAACAGCATAGGAATTTATTACAGAGTTTATTTCCGTTATAACGTTTTCCTTATCAGAATTTTTGGCAGCGTTCTGAACAGCACTATCATTTGCAATAAGTTCAGATAACTGCTCATACTGAACAGAAAAGGCAGTGATTGATTCATTCTCAATCGCTGCCTTTGGTTCATTTATGCGTAGATCATCTGCATTGCCTGTTCTTCCGCTTCCATCTGATACTGCTGACGGAGCTGATATGTTTTCATGAAATCGTCCATCGCTGCTCGAAATTCCTCCGACTTGATTTTCTGTTCCACTATCTGCTCTATCTGATTCTGTACGTCCGTTTCCATCTGTATGCAATGGCTGTACAGCTGATTCGTCCATATCAGTTCGAGCCATTCCGCCTGTTTGTGTTCCTCCAGATACTTCAGTCGCATTGCTCCGAATCTGCCCAGTTCTGCCGGAGGTGTTTCCAGTTCCATCATCGGAAGATACGTCCATGTTTCCTCGTCCAGTTTGTACCAGAGGTTGTTCTCCTCCTTGAATTTCGGCAGGTGCTGTCCTGCTTCCTCGCACCAGATGTACTCCATCCCGTCCTTGTTCTTGTAGTTTTCCATACTCAATACTCCTTTCAGATTCCTTTTCAATACTTTTAGTGATTATATTCTCCAATGGAACTGCAATTCTGTTCATTGCTATTCCAATTTCAGCGATATCCCTTATTGACATAGATGATATTTCATTTGCTGATGTCAGAAACTCATCATAACCATCATCAGTGTCAATTCCAAACTTCTGATATATCTCATAGCACATACTGCTGGCAGCAATGCCAAGCTTATCATCGGATATGTTGATTTTTCTTACCTCATCATGAACAATCTCAGCGATGAGATTTTCAATGTTGTTGGAATAGTCTTCCGTTATACCATACTCAGCTTTGATAGCTTCAACTGCTTTCTGTTGATTATCCTGTGTTATAATAAAAGGTTCTTTCTCAACGTGTTTGATAGTCTGAGAAACATCAAATACATATGATACAACAGGCTCTCCTTTTAAGTTATCGGTCAATATCGGTATGCCGTTTTGTCTTATTGATACAGGATTTTCTAATGCTTTCCATTCTGCAAATGATTTACATTCCGTAGCATTTGGATTTGTCCTGAATACAAGCAGCTTTGTTGAAAAGTTATGTTTCTGATTTTCTTCCGATACATTCAGTTTTGCAGCGAATCTCAGAAACTCTGCCCAATTTTCTGCCGAAGCAGTAACCTGTCTAATGGTATCTGCATATGCAGATTTTGTGGTAGATATATCCATCTCTGCTCCTCCTTTATTATAACGCTTTAAAGCGTAAAAGTCAAGTGTTTTTTCATATTTTTTTTCTTTCAGTTGTTCATTCCAGTCTTTGTATGGACTAACTGTTGATATTCTGTGAAATTCTGGGTACTGCTCATGGATTTTTTCAAAAAAGTTGTTTCCGGCAGTATCATTATCAACACAAATATATGTATTTTCCGGTAAAATACCATATCTTTGTATTGTATTCTCAACCGTGCTTGGTTTCAAACCTATCATACTGACAAGTCTGTGATTATCCAGTTCATCAGGATACATTTGCAGATATGACAACAAATCTATTGAACTTTCAAAGAAAAGAGCATTTTCGCCCTTTCCTTTGCATATTTCAAATCCATAGCCATAAGCAGAATCAGGAATTATGCCTTTAAAACGATAATCTGATGTAGTTCCTACCAGTTCACCGCCGACCATAACCCCATTTTCATCAATTACTTTGAAAACAACATTGTTTTTGCTGTCCTGTGTGATTTTTCCTTGTTTCACAAGCTCTGAAACAATACTGTAATCAAGATTTCGGGTTTTCGTCAAGTAGGCAATAGCTCGTCTTTTATCTGAATTTTCAGTGAATGAGATTTCATGCTTGTCATGCTGCTGAACCGCAGGAGGTTTGTTTTCGTTACGATGAACATAATGGTTTTCCATATTAAGAGAAGCATATTTCCCATCATTCAACATATCTACTGCTTCGGGGAACGTTTTATTATAATATTCCATAATAAATTTTATGTTATTTCCACCGATTGAACGGCTGTTCCAGTACCATTTGTGTTCTTGGATAAACAGGCTGTTATGTTCTTTAAGCCGATATCCACGTCCTGACCTAATAAGGTTTTCACCATGTGATATGAGAAATTCCGGTAAATCTACCGCATTGGCTGCTTTTATCTCCTCATCTGTTTTTGACGGCATTTATATATCTCGCCCCCTGTCATTTTTTTGTTGTTCTTGTTCTTCTGATTTATTGCTTCTTGGAGTATACTTGTCGGAATGTAAATCCTTTAGCGAAAATCGTGATACTTCTTTGATTTTCTCTTGCTTTGGCTTTTCGTTGTTGATTATTCCATCAATACTGTTTGCATTGCCCTCGACAAGCTCCTCAATAGTTTTTGTTGATTCATCTTTCTCACTTTTCTGGGTTTTTACATTAGCAACAGGCTGAGATATTTCCTGCTTAGGAGGTTCAACGTTAAGTATGCTTGCAATTTCATGTGCAAATGTACTTGTGCTTATCTGACCGCCACTTCTGTCATACTCGGCAATCAGGTCAGCTTTAATATCTTTTGGCAGCACGTTGAGCTGAGATGATGTATATCCTGTTGCAGCTGCTATCTCATTCAGAATTTTTTCTTCTCTGTTTTCAGTTAAATCAATTTCAGTTTCAGGTGAACGTTCTTCACGAACAATTACTTCTTGCTGCACAGAATTGATTAGATCATTTAAATTGTATGTTTCTGACCGAAAATTACTATCATTCCTGTCCGGATCTCCAATATGACCATCGACCGTATTAACTATAACCGTTTGATTATCCATATTAATTTCAACTGAAAATGCAAAATTATCACTCTGTTCAATCTGTGCGTATTCCTCAATGGAAATCTGCTTTCCGCATTTTAATATATCCATAAACGGACGTTCCGATTCAGCTACAGTTTTAATTATATCATTCAGACTGTTGCCATCATTGATATAGTATTTAACTTCATCAGCCTGTTCAATGGAGAATAGGCTGATTCGTGTATCTTTTTCAGCAGCTATTTCAGGCTGTACTTCCTGCTTTATAATAGCGGTCATGTTGTCAACTACCTCATCTATGATATTATCTGTTACCTTGTTTATATTTGAATCATCTGCAATATTTGCATTTGATATTGATTCTGCAATAGTTTCCTGAGTATTTTCTATCACGTTATCAAGTTTTGTTTCACTTTCAAGCATTTCTCCACGGCTGATTTTGTCCAGATCGTGAAGAAGTTCCTGTGATTTCATTATTTTTTGCTGAGAGCTTGAAATAATGTTCGAAAGTTTGTCTATATTTGAACTATTATCTGCAAGCTGAGTAACAGAAATTCCTGTCTCTTATACACATCTCCGAGCCCACGAGACAGGCAGAAATC
>CAMCOJ010000027.1 GCA_945876405.1 uncultured Ruminococcus sp. | reverse complement strand
TACACAAGGAGTATCGTCGGCAGCGTCAGATGTGTATAAGAGACAGGGATGAATCGCATGGCAAATGTTCTTATAGCTGATGACAGCAGGGAGTTTTCAACTATCCTGAAGGAGTATGTCGAAAAGGAAGGATACAGCGTATTTATAGCCGGAGACGGCAGAAAAGCACTGGAGATTTTTTCGGCAAATGAACTTGATATGGTTTTTCTTGATGTTAATATGCCTGTTATGAACGGATATGACGTGTGTCGTGAGATAAGAAAAAAGTCAAATGTTCCTGTTATAATGATAACCAGCCACGGGGATGATTATGAAAAAATAATGGGACTTGGAATAGGCGCTGATGACTATGTGGTTAAGCCTTGTTCGCCCGGTGAAGTAATTGCAAGAATGCGTGCGATATTGAGGAGAATATATTTTGAACACAGCACCGAACAGAACGGAAGAAAAATACAAATTGATAATCTGGAGATTGACATAGATAATTTTAAGGTCTGTATTGATAAGAAAGAGGTTTTGCTGACAAAAAGAGAAATGGAAATTCTCTGGACTCTTGCTGAAAACGCTGACAGGGTATTTACGAGAGAAAACCTTCTTAACAGCCTGTGGGGGTACGATTACTACGGTGACTGCAGAACGGTGGATTCACATATAAAGAGGTTAAGAGCAAAGCTTGATGAGTTTCCGCATGAAAACTGGAATATAAAAACCGTCTGGGGCATGGGGTATAAGTTTGAGGTGAACGTGGTATGAGGGAAACTGATGATTGTACAGGCATTTTAATAAACAGCAGTGATTTTATTTCAAATGTAGCTCATGAACTCAGGACGCCGGTTGCCGTACTAAGAGGTTCGCTTGAAGCATTGTGCGACGGTGTGATATATGAAAAGGAACAGGTTGAGCAGTATCACAGACAGATGCTTTCAGAAAGCATTTATCTTCAGCGTCTTGTAACGGATTTGCTTGAGCTTTCACGACTTAACAGCAGCAGTTTTGAAATTATAAGAGAACCTGTAAATCTTTCCGATGTTGTTTGTGATGTATGCCGAAGCATTTCACGTATTGCTGTACAGAAAAATATTGCTATAATCAGGGAATCTGATAATTCCGTATACATAGTAAACGGAGATTATGCCCGTCTTCGTCAGATGCTTATTGTGATTCTTGACAATGCGGTAAAGTTTACTCCTGAAGGGGGTACTGTAACAGTAAATCAGCATAAAGACAGCGGTAAATATAAAATAACAGTTTCCGATACAGGCTGCGGAATAGCCGAAGACGAAATTGAAAATATCTTCTGCAGATTTCACAGGCTAATGTCAGATGCCAACCGGAACGGTTCAGGACTGGGACTTCCGATAGCCAGGGAAATAGCTCTGAGACATGATGCCTCTATAGATGTAAAAAGCAGAATCGGCAAAGGAACATCATTTATCTTTACTTTTTCATCTGAAATGAGCAGGGAAGATATTTTATAAATGACATAAAAATGCGGGGCAGATTCACAGTCTGTAAGTTGTTTATTCAACAGTCAGATTGGTAACCCATCTGTATTTTCTGTAATGAACGTATACTGCAGGAATCTTTACAAATTCATCAAGAGTCAGAATTACAGCTACTGCGAGAACCGGGAGACGCCATACAAATGCTGCAAGCAGGCCGAGAGGGACAACGACACACCAGAGAGTGATTATGTCGCATATCATACCAAATCTGGTATCACCGCCTGCAGGAAATATTCCGGATATTATTGTTGAGTTGAGAGAATTTCCGATTATGTAGTATGATGCCATGAACATCATGTATTTCAGATAATATTCTGACTGAGTGTTCAGGGATATTATTTTAAGGAGAAGTGGTGTAAGAGCAAGTATGAAAAGACCTGAAATGACACCGGTAATTATTGAAAATCTTACAAAGCTTCCTCCAGCTTTACGCGCTTCTTTAAGCTCATTTCGGCCAAGCATACCGCCGATGATTATTCCCACACCTGCTGCGATACCCCAGCACAGGCTGGCAACCATGTTTCTTATTATACTTGCTATTGAGTTGGCAGCTGTTGCGTCAGTACCAAGATGTCCCATTATTACAGAATACATTGTGACGCCGCCGCCCCAGCCTATCTGATTGAGCAGGAGAGGTACAGTGTATTTCCAGTAGTCTTTTTCAAGCGCCTGTCCGTTGCTGCGGAACATCATTATGGGATGCAGTTTCGTACATTTTCCTCTGAGCATTACTATAGTAACAAAAACAGTCTCAAAAATTCTTGAAAGTACAGTTGCAAAAGCTGCCCCTGCTATTCCCATTTCGGGAAAGAAACCTATACCGAATATCAGGAGATAATTGAGAATTATGTTTACAACAACTGACAGAGAACCTATAAGCGAACTCAATCCTGCTTTATCGCATATTTTCATTATGCCGTAGTAAACCTGTGTATAACCGGTAAGTATGTATGAAAGTGAGGCTGTTCTCAGATATACGGCGCCTGCAGAAATAATTTTTTCATCAGAGGTAAAAATACGCATTATTCCTTCAGGGACAAGAAGTGCAGATAGTGAAAATACAGCACCGACAAGCAGTGAATACCTCATAGTAATGGCCAGTGTTTTTTCAACTGTCCGGTAGTCTTTCTTTCCCCAGTACTGAGCAGCAAGGACATTGCATCCGAAAACAAATGCTCCGTAAAATAAACTGTATACAAATGCTGTCTGTCCGGCAAGCGATGATGCCGACAGTGCATCCTGATCAAGAAATCCCAGCATAAATGCATCCGATGCACTTACAAGCGAAGCCATCAGATACTGAAACGCAATAGGAGTAACAATAGTGAACAGTTTTTTATAGAGTTCCTTTTTTTCATTCATTTTTAACACCTCGTTTTATATTTGTTGAAAAACAGATATTTCAAATTGACAAAAATATTTCTTTGTGCTATATTATATCCGTATTAACGATTTCTTTCTATCACTATATCTCTTTAAAATAATACAAATTCCACCCAAGGAGAAAAAATAATGGATAAGAGCAGTTTGTATGAAAAGCGAAGTTACGGCACTTATAATTTCCCGATGGAATTCTTTGAAACGAAAAATTCAGGAGGCCAGGTATATATAAACCTCCACTGGCACAGGAATATAGAAATACTTCTGATACACAGTGGAACGTGTACCGTGACAGTGAACAAAACTGATTTTTCGGCAGTTTCCGGAGATATTTTTATAATAAATCAGGAGGAGCTTCACCGAATCTGTTCAGAGGACACAGAACTTAGCTACGGTGCGTTTATTTTCCCAATGGCTTCTCTGGAGTTTTCAGCAGAAGATGATGCCAATAAAAACATCAGGAGACTTATTGAGGGGCGCAGAATGTTTCCGGAGTATATTTCTGCTGATGACAGCATCGCTTTGATTCTCAGGGATATTCTGGATTCAGTACTTGATGCCGAAACAGAGAAATTCAGCGGTTATGAGCTTTTTATAAAGTCCCAGCTTATTCGTTTTGTATCAGAGCTTGTCAGGCACGAAAGACTTACAGAACTCAGTGGTTCAGCATATGAAAATGCCCGTAAGAGAAGCGAACGTCTGAAAAATATACTTTTATATATAAACCAAAACTGTTCATCCGAGCTTACTCTTGAAACTATGGCAAAGGAGTTCCACTTTTCAAAAAAATACTTTTCAAAATATTTTATTGCTGAATCAGGTCAGAGTTTTACTGAATATCTTAACTGCTGCCGTATTGAGAAAGCCTGCGTTCTTCTGAAGAACACCGATTACAGTGTTCTTGATATTGCTCTTGAATCCGGATACGGAAATATAAGTTATTTTATCCGGACTTTCAGCAGCCGGATGGGATGTACTCCACTGAAATACAGAAAAAAGGCAAAAGAGAACAACTGACTTCATTTTTCAGCCTTAATTCAGAAAAAATTTAAAATAAACTATTGACAAACAGTGATTTCGTGGTATAATAGAAGAAGTGTGATGTCAGTTCACACATTTCTTAGTTATAAGAAAATTATTTAAAGAAGGAGGAAAAATAATGCCTACGTTTAACCAGTTAGTACGTAAGGGAAGAGATGTTCTGGAGGTTAAGTCAACTGCTCCTGCTCTTCAGAAAGGCTACAATGCTAAGAAGAAGCTCACAACAAATGCAAGCTCACCACAGAAGCGCGGCGTTTGTACAGCAGTAAGAACAGCTACACCTAAGAAGCCTAACTCAGCTATGAGAAAGATTGCCAGAGTAAGACTTACAAACGGATATGAAGTAACAGCTTATATTCCAGGTATCGGACACAACCTTCAGGAACACAGCGTTGTTCTTATCAGAGGCGGACGTGTTAAGGATCTCCCTGGTGTACGTTACCACATCATCAGAGGTACTCTTGATGCACAGGGTGTTGCAAAGAGAATGCAGGCTCGTTCAAAGTATGGTGCTAAGAGACCTAAGGCTGGCGCAGCTAAGTAATTAAAAGCTGATACCGGTCAAAACATTTTATTAATATAGGATTCAACTACCACAGGATTTAATGTGGAGATTATATAGATTTACTTATATACCTCTCTGCATGGTCTTGACGGGTGATCATTAAAGATCAAACGAGTACCTATGAGTTCATTTACAATTATATGAAGGAGGGAAGCGAAAATGCCAAGAAGAGGTAATATCGCAAAGCGTGATGTATTACAGGATCCGCTTTACAATTCAAAGCTGGTAACACGCTTAATCAACAACATAATGCTTGATGGTAAAAAGGGTGTTGCACAGAAGATCGTTTACGAAGCATTTGAAATTGTCGCTGAAAAGACAGGTGAAAATGCTCTGGAGGTTTTCGAGAAGGCAATGGAAAACATTATGCCGGTTCTCGAAGTAAAGGCACGCAGAATGGGTGGTGCTACTTACCAGGTACCAATGGAAGTTCGTCCGGAGAGACGTCAGACATTAGGTTTAAGATGGATCACAAAGTATTCAAGACTTAGAAACGAAAAGACAATGAAGGAAAAGCTCGCTGGTGAGATCCTTGATGCTCTTAACGGTACTGGCGGTTCTTGCAAGAAGCGTGAAGACACACATAAGATGGCTGAAGCTAACAAGGCATTTGCACATTACCGCTGGTAATAGCATCTGTTATTGTATAATACGGAGGTTTAAGTATGCCAAGAGATTGTTCACTTGAGAATACAAGAAACATTGGTATCATGGCTCACATTGACGCAGGTAAGACAACCACTACTGAGCGTATCCTGTTCTACACAGGTATCAATCACAAGATTGGTGAAACTCACGAAGGTTCTGCTACAATGGACTGGATGGAGCAGGAGCAGGAAAGAGGTATCACAATTACTTCTGCTGCTACAACAGCTTACTGGTCAGGTCATAGAATCAATATTATCGACACACCTGGACACGTTGACTTTACAGTTGAAGTTGAGCGTTCATTAAGAGTACTCGACGGTTCTGTAACAGTTTTCTGTGCTAAGGGCGGTGTTGAACCACAGTCTGAAACTGTATGGCGTCAGGCTGATAACTACAAGGTACCTAGAATGGCTTATGTAAATAAGATGGACATTATGGGTGCTGACTTCTACCGTGTTGTAAGCATGATGAAGGACAGATTACACTGTAACGCTGTTCCGATCCAGCTTCCTATCGGTTCTGAAGAAACGTTCAAGGGAATCATCGACTTAGTTGAAATGAAAGCATATGTTTACTATGATGACCTTGGAAAAGATATCAGAGTGGAAGAAATTCCAGCTGATATGGCTGATAAGGCTGCTGAATACCGTGAGTCTCTCCTTGAACACGTTGCTGAACAGGATGAAGCTCTCATGGAAAAATACTTCGCTGGTGAAGAACTCACTATTGAAGAAATCAAAAGCTGCATAAGAAAGGCAACAATTGCTAACGAAATGGTTCCTGTAGTATGTGGTACTTCATACAAGAACAAGGGTGTTCAGAAACTTCTTGACGCTGTTGTTGACTATATGCCTTCACCTGTTGATGTACCTGCTATCAAGGGTATCAATCCTGACACAGATGAAGAATGCGTACGTCCTTCATCAGATGATGAACCGTTTGCAGCTCTCGCATTTAAGATTGCAACAGACCCGTTTGTTGGTAAGCTCTGCTTCTTCCGTGTTTACTCAGGTTCAATCACTGCTGGTTCATCAGTACTGAATGCGACTAAGGACAACAAGGAAAGAATCGGACGTATCCTTCAGATGCACTCAAATCACAGAAAGGATATCGAAACAGTTTACGCTGGTGATATCGCAGCTGCAGTTGGCCTTAAGAACACAACTACAGGTGATACACTCTGTGACGAAAAGCACCCGGTTATCCTCGAATCTATGGAATTCCCGGAACCGGTTATCAATCTCGCTATTGAACCTAAGACAAAGGCAGGCCAGGAAAAGATGGGTATCGCCCTTTCAAAGCTTGCTGAAGAAGACCCTACATTCAAGACATGGACTGATGAAGAAACAGGACAGACTATCATCGCTGGTATGGGTGAGCTCCACCTCGATATCATTGTTGACAGACTTCTCCGTGAGTTCAAGGTTGAAGCTAACGTAGGTGCTCCACAGGTTTCATATAAGGAAACAATTAAGGGATCTGCTGATGTTGACATGAAGTATGCACGTCAGTCAGGTGGTAAGGGTCAGTACGGACACGTTAAGATCAGAGTTGAGCCTAACGAGTCAGGTAAGGGCTACGAATTCAAGAACTCCGTTGTCGGTGGTTCTATCCCTAAGGAATATATCCCTGCTGTTGACAGTGGTATTCAGGGTGCAATGCAGGCTGGTATACTCGCTGGTTACCAGGTAGTTGACGTTAAGGTTGATCTCTATGACGGTTCATACCATGAAGTTGACTCATCTGAAATGGCATTTAAGATTGCCGGTTCTATGGCTTTCAAGGAAGCTATGAGAAAGGCAAACGCTGTTATCCTCGAACCTATCATGAAGGTTTCTGTTATTGTTCCTGATGACTACCTCGGTACTGTTATCGGTGACCTTAACTCAAGAAGAGGCCAGATCCTCGGTCAGGAAACAAGACCTGGTTCAGTTCAGGTTGACTGTCTTGTTCCGCTTTCAGAAATGTTCGGCTACTCAAATGACCTCCGTTCAAAGACACAGGGTCGTGGACAGTACTCAATGGAACCACACAGCTATATCGAAGTTCCTAAGTCAATTGCTGAAAGAATTATCAGCAAGAGAGGCAAGGCAAGCGAATAATTTTTGCATGTTTGTAAATATTTTTTAAATATTTTCAAAAAACACTTGAATTTATATTTGATATCTGTTAAAATTGATATCATAGTATAAATCTATAACTATAAATTTTTGAGGAGGAAAATTCCAATGGCAAAGGAAAAATTTGAACGTAATAAACCACACGTAAATATTGGTACAATCGGTCACGTTGACCACGGTAAAACAACTCTTACAGCAGCTATCACAAAGACTCTTGCACTTCAGGGCCTTGCTGAAAAGAAGGACTATGCTAACATCGACTCTGCTCCGGAAGAAAGAGAAAGAGGTATCACAATCAACACAGCTCACGTTGAGTACGAGACAAAGAACCGTCACTACGCTCACGTTGACTGCCCAGGCCACGCTGACTATGTTAAGAACATGATCACTGGTGCTGCTCAGATGGACGGCGCAATTCTCGTTGTTGCTTCATCAGACGGCCCTATGGCTCAGACAAAGGAACATCTCCTTCTTGCTCGTCAGGTTGGCGTTCCATACATCGTTGTATTCATGAACAAGGCTGACCAGGTTGACGACGAAGAACTTCTCGAACTCGTTGAAATGGACATCCGTGAAACACTTGACAAGTATGAATTCCCTGGCGATGAAACACCAATCATCAAGGGTTCAGCTCTTAAGGCTCTTGAAGCTCCGGATGATATCAACGATCCAGCTTACGCTTGTATCCTTGAACTTATGGACGCTGTTGACTCATACATTCCAACACCAGAAAGAAAGTCAGATCTCCCATTCCTTATGCCAGTTGAAGACGTATTCACAATCACAGGTCGTGGTACAGTTGCTACTGGTAGAGTTGAAAGAGGTCAGCTCAAGACTTCTGACGAAGTTGAAATCGTTGGTCTTAAGAATGAAAGCTCCAAGACAGTTGTTACAGGTATCGAAATGTTCAGAAAAATTCTTGACTACGCTGAGGCAGGCGATAACATCGGTGCTCTTCTCCGTGGTGTTCAGAGATCAGATATCGAAAGAGGACAGGTTCTTTGTAAGCCAGGCTCAATCAAGCCACACACAAAGTTCCACGGTCAGGTATACGTTCTTAAGAAGGAAGAAGGCGGTCGTCATACTCCATTCTTTAACAACTACAGACCACAGTTCTATTTCAGAACAACAGACGTTACTGGCGTAATCACACTTCCAGCTGATAAGGAAATGTGCATGCCTGGTGATAACGTTGAAATGGACGTTGAACTTATCACACCAATCGCTATCGAAGAAGGACTTCGTTTCGCTATTCGTGAAGGCGGTCGTACAGTAGGTTCAGGCGTTGTTACAGCTATCAACGAATAATTAACTGAATTATTATCAAGTTAATATATGAAACAGTAGGTGCAGAAATGCACCTGCTGTTTTTTTTACAATAAATTATTTATATGTGTAAACGTTTAATTTGATTTGTGAAAAATAGATAATTTAACTGTAATTTTCTAAAAGTTATTTACAAAACGAATTTTATGTAGTATAATATTAAACAGGAAATGAAATTAAGCGTATTAAGCTTAAAATTACTTAAATTCCCGAAAGGAAGATACCAATGAACAAATTAAAAAAGGTAAGTGCATTAACAACTGCTTTACTGATGACAGTTTTAGCTGTTAATCCAGCAGTTTATGCTGAAGAGGGTACAGCATCTTATGATATGGGCGTAACAGTAAACGTGGGTGATAAGGGTAAGGCTATCAGTCCGTATATCTTTGGAATAAACGAACACGGTCTTGACAAGTCACTTAAAGTAAAATCTGTTCGTCAGGGCGGTAACCGTTACTCCGCTTATAACTGGGAAACAAACTACTCAAGCGCTGGTTCAGACTGGAAGCATTCTTCTGATGACTATCTTTCATCATCATCAGAACCTGCAGACTGTGTACAGACACTTTCGAAAGAAGCAACCAAGGGTAGTATAGACTATAAACTTGCCACTGCTCAGATGGCTGGTTATGTAGCTGCTGATAAAGCTGGTACAGTAACTGAAGAAGAAGCTGCACCAAGCAAAAGATGGAATGAAGTAATTGCTTCAAAGGGTGCAGATCTGTCACTTACACCTGATCTTACAGACGGTAAGGTATATATTGATGAATATGTAAATTATGTTGTAAACAAGATTGGTGATTCCACAACAGAAACAGGTATTCAGGGATGGAGCCTTGACAATGAACCGGGACTTTGGCATCATACACATTCAAGGATTCACGGAGATATTGTAACAGCTGATGAACTTCTTAAGAAGTCAGTTGATACAGCTAAAGCTATCAAGTCAATTGACTCAAATGCAGAGATATTCGGACCTGCACTTTTCGGTTACACAGCATTTGTACAGTTAAGCGCTGACGATGTTGGTGCAGACTGGAAGAATATAAATGCTGACGGAAAGTATGACTGGTTTATCTCATATTACCTTGAACAGATGAAGAAGGCAGAAGAAGAATCAGGACAGAGACTTCTCGACGTACTTGACGTTCATTATTATTCTGAAGCAAAATGCCCTGACTGCGATACCCGTATGTGCCTTTCAACAACACACCCTGCTGATCACGAAAAAGGTGTTGATGAACTTACACAGGCTTACAGAACACTTATTGAAAAAGACTACAAGGAAAACAGCTGGATCGGTGAATGGTGTCAGCAGAATATTCCGATTCTTACAAAGATGAAGGAATCAATTGATAAGTACTATCCTGGCACAAAGCTTGCTGTAACAGAATATGATTTCGGAGGCGGTAATTCAGTTGCAGGGGCCATTGCAGAGGTTGACGCTCTTGGTACATTTGCAAACAATGACGTTTACTACGCTACACTCTGGGCTGATGATGTTCCTTATCAGTACAGCGCAATCAACCTTTTCACAAACTATGACGGTGAAGGTTCTGAATTCGGTAATACTCTTATTGAAAGTAAGACAGATGATTACATAAAATCAACATGTTATGCTTCACTTCAGGATGGCGATCAGGGTGAAGTTAATGTAATTATCACAAACAAGGATCAGAAAAAGTCTGAAAATGCAATTATCGATCTTAAGGGCGCAGATACAGAATACAAGAACGCTGCTGTATACATTCTTTCAGGTGAAACTGAAGAAATCATCCATACTGTAAGTTATGACGAAATTAAAAATAACAGTCTTACTGTTGAGATTCCGCCTCTTGCAATTGCAGAAGTTGTTATTTCAGATGACGTAAATGCATACAGACCGGTTGCTGAAGTTACCAAGCCAACATACGAATATATTGATGGTAAAGTAACAGCAGGTAAGAAAGCCGGTGATTATTCAATAACCTTCCCTGAAACACTTAACGGAAATAAGATTGTACTTGATATTGCTCTTGACGGAACTCAGTCAGCCAACGGATGTGTTGACTTCAGTGTCAAGTATCAGGGAGATGATTACTGGGCACACTGCAACTGGGCTGCAACAACATCAGGTAAGGTTGAACTTGATCTTATGAATCTTACAGGTGCTATGAATATCACAGCCGGTGATGAAAAGGATAACACAGATGAAGTTCTTCTTGCTGCTCTTGCAGAAGAAATAAAGAAAATGAAGACTGTTTCATTCCAGACATGGTATGTTGCTGATGAAAACTGGGATGATTCAGATCACAGCAAGGTAACACTTAAGGGTGCTCAGATTAAGAAACAGACAAATGCCCCTGCAGTAAATGAACCTGTTTCGTATGAAGGTAAGGTTACTGAAGACAAGGTTGCAGGAAACTACAAGCTCAGCTTTGATGAAAAGCTAGGCGGAGGCAAGATTGTTCTTGACATTGAAGTAAAAGATACTACACTTGCTAACGGATGTCTTGACACAAATGTTGAAATTGACGGTAAACCGTACTGGGTACATTACAGCTGGGAAGCAAAGAAATCGGGTAAGGTTGAAGTAGATCTTACGGAACCTGCCGGAGCAACTGATACATCTGTTGAAGACGGCGAGGATTCAACTGATGAGAAACTTCTTGCAGCAGCTGTTGAGATTATAAAGAACCAGAAGAGCCTTACATTCCAGACATGGTATGTTGCTGATGAAAACTGGGATGACTCGGATCACAGCAAGGTAACACTCAAGAGTGCAACACTTCTTAAGGAATCCTCAGGTGAATCTGGTGATACTCCTGTAACAACACCACCTGCAGTTACCACCCCTGCACCTGAAACAACAGAACCTTCAGAAACACTTGAATTGATAATTGGTGATGTTGACGGAAACGGAAGGGTGGATGTAACGGATTTAACCTTTCTTAGCCTTAATCTTATTGGCGAGCATGATCTTAGTGGTGATAATGAAAAAGCTGCGGACGTCGACAAGGACGGAAAAATAACATTGGCTGACCTTGCACGTATGAGACAGTTCCTTTCAAAGATTATTGAAAAATTCTGATTTTAAATCATAATTCTCTTAAACAGTAAAAAAACAACCGGTTGCTTCAGCGCTGGTTGTTTTTTTGTGTACATTGTACGAAATGTATGTGATTTTTATTGACATGAGAAAAATGTTGTGATATCATTAAGTAATCAAAAAGTAATAATAATGATGATGATGGGAGTGGATACAATGCTGCTAACTGCAGATGCAGGGAACACAAGTACTGTTTTTGCAATTTATAAAGATGATATTCTTGTCAGCAGTTTCAGAACAGCTACAGGTGATTATTCTGATGAAATATTTAAAGATATAAAGTTTGATGTGAATGCTGCAATTATTTCATCAGTTGTACCGTCAGAGAATGAAAATCTGTCTTCGGTTATAAGGAATAAATTTAAGTGTAAAGTGATTTTCCTTGATGGCAGATTGGATACAGGAATTAAGGTGTGTACAGATTATCCTGAAAGAGTAGGAGCTGACTTGATCTGCGGTGCGGCATCGGCATATTATAAATACCAAAAAGCAGTTATCGTTTTTGATCTTGGAACTGCGACAACGGTGTGTGCGGTAAACAGCCGGGGGGAATATCTCGGACATTCAATTTTTCCAGGTATAAGAACTTCGTTTGATGCACTCCATAAATCAGCAGAGCAGCTTCCGGAAATTGATGAAAATTATCATATTACTGATATTGTCGGAAAGAATACAGTTGCTTCAGTGAAGTCCGGAGTCCTTTACGGGGCGGCGTGTTTTATTGACGGAA
>CAMCOJ010000026.1 GCA_945876405.1 uncultured Ruminococcus sp. | reverse complement strand
TCTACACAAGGAGTATCGTCGGCAGCGTCAGATGTGTATAAGAGACAGTTTAAATGCTATACAGTATATCTGAATATTTCTGAAAATCATCAGTACTTATTCCTATTGTTTCCATTGCTTCTTCAGCAGACATGTGAGCGTTCTTCATAAGGTTTCTGATGAATGTGATTTTTTCTTCTTCAGCATTTCTTCTCGCTTCCGCAGCTTCGGCCTTTGCGTTTTTAGCTTCAGCTTCTGCGTCTCTGGCAATTCTTAGTTAAAGAGAAATCAGGTGTGTATCAGAAAAATTGATATACAAGGCACATTTCTCCCAAATCCATAAAAATCCCCAAAAAGAAATAAAATTCCACACTGATTTATATAAACAGTATAATTGCGGTATAAATAATATTGTGGTATAATTAAATGTGAATGTTTATGATACCGGGAAATAAAAATCAGAAAGCAAGAAAAAATGTATTATACTATATATCTGAATTTTATCGAAAAAATAAAAGAGTATATACTCCCTTCAGGAGATGCAGAAAAATACCGGATTGACATATCGGAAGAAGCGGAAAAGGAAAACTGTTTTATTTCGTTTGAGCGGCACGGAGATGTGTGGCATGTGATGTCTGATGAAATGATATCAGTATCAGGAGCGGACAGGCTTGAAAACGGGAAGGCAGTGGAGTTCAGTATAAAGGGAACGGTGCATACTGCTGCTGCGATTGCGGTAAAGATGAACGGAAGATTTGAAAAATACCGCATTAAGGACAGAGTGAAAATAGGAAAGGCTGCAGACTCTGATATTGTAACCTGCAGTGAACTTGTAAGTCACAGCCATGCAGAGATAGTAAAGGTAAATGATGAGTTTGTAATCAGAGACCACAGCAGCAACGGAACTTTCGTAAATGGTATAAGACTTTCCGGAGAAATGAAGGAACAGAGACTTGAGATGTTTGACTCCGTATGGATTTTCGGAGTAAAGATTATTTTTCTCGGCGGGATAATTGCGATAAATGAAAATGAAAATATCACATCATCTTTAAAAAAAGCTGAAAAGTTAAGCACTGAAAAAAATATCAGAAGAATCAGAACAGAGCCGGCGGATATTGTCCGTGACTGTTCGTCGGGTTATGATATTTCTCCGGTAATGATATATCCGTTAAATATCCCTGAAGCTGAAAAATCAGTGCACAGTTTTTCCGGAATACTCAGAGCCGCTGTGCCCTCTTCTGCAGTTTTATCAGCGGCATATGCATTTACACACCCTGTTTCGCTGCCTGTGCTTTCTGCGTATTTTGCGGGAGGAAGTGCTGCTGTTTCGGTTCTGTGGTATATTGCGGAAAAGGCGGCATATTCGCTTACAGAAAAGAAAAATGCTGCTGACAGGAAGCTGATGATAGAAAAACATCTTGAAAACTACCGGATAAAAGCGGAAGAAAAAAAGAATCAGGTAAGAGCATTTCTTGAGGAAAAATATATATCTGCAGACAGGGCTGTCAGCATGTACAGGGAAGGAAAACAGATTATCCGTGACTTCGGAAGTGAAGATTTTCTGAAAATAACCATTGGAAAAGGAAATGAGGATTTCAGAAAATACATACAGTTCAACGGCGAGTGCAGCAGTGAGACAAAAGCACTTGCAGAGGATTTTTCAGTTGTAGGGAATGTTCCGCAGATACTTGACCTGAAGAATGAAAAAATCCTGAAGATAAGCGGAAAACCGGAAACTGTTTCGGAATTTATAACAGCCTGTGCAGTTAAGATTTCAGCATTTCATGACTGCAGGGAAGTGAAGATGATGCTGTTTTCAACCGGCGAATACAGAAGCTGTTATGAAGTTTTCAGATGGCTTCCTCATGTATATTCTGAAGACAGAGCTTTCAGATATACTGCCTGTGAAAAAACGTCGTACCCCCATCTTCTGTCCGTACTCGACAGTATTCTTCGTTCAGGAAACGAAAAGAGAAAGAACGGTTTTACAGAGGAATTTTCACCTCATATTGTTGTTTTCTGCACGGACGAAAAAATATTCAGGGATGATCCGGTTATGAGATACTGCGGAAACAGTGAGAATCTCGGAGTTACGTTTGTTTTTACGGAGAATTCAGATTCGGAAGTACTCAGCATAAAAGGACGCAAAACAAATTTCAGGATGAACATCGGTGAACCTGATCTGATAAACCATAAAAATGCACTTTCCTATGCCCGCCTCAGAGCCGGGATATCTGACAGTGAAAAATATACTGCTCCGGTACCTGAAAGACTTACTTTCCTTGAGATGTACGGTGCTGAGGAAGCAGAAAGCATAAGCCCGGCGTACAGATATCCTGATATGAAAGCTTCAGAGGGAATAAGAGCATGCATTGGTTTCGGAGAAGACAATATTCCTTTCTGTCTTGACCTCCATGAATCAAAGCACGGTCCCCACGGACTTATAGCAGGTACAACAGGTTCGGGAAAGTCAGAGTTTATAATGACTATGATACTTTCACTTGCCTTAAACTACAGCCCTGATGAAATTTCATTTGTCCTTATCGACTACAAGGGCGGCGGAATGTCCGGTGTTTTCGAAGACCTTCCCCATACTGCAGGAGTTCTTACAAATCTGTCTGATGATATCAATCAGGTCGGACGTGTGCTTATCTCTCTGCGAAGCGAGATAAAACGAAGACAGACGGTATTCAGAAATTACGGAGTCAGCCATGCTGATGCCTACATGGAGCTGTTCCGTGCCGGCAGGACAGATGAACCTATGCCGCATATTATAATTATCTGTGATGAATTTGCAGAGCTTAAAAGAGAGAACCCGGAGTTTATCAGTCAGCTTGTAAGTATTTCCCGTGTTGGAAGAAGTCTTGGAATTCATCTTATTCTTGCAACCCAGAAGCCCTCAGGTGTTGTTGACGAGGAGATATGGAGTAACTCGGGCTTCCGTATCTGTCTTAAGGTTCAGGACAGGTCAGACAGTATCGGAATGCTCAGACACCCTGACGCTGCAGACATTACAGTTACGGGACGTGCCTGGGTTCAGGTCGGAAATGATGAGATTTATGAGCTTGTTCAGACGGGATTTTCAGGTGCTGATTATGATACGTCAGACAGAAAATATGAAGTACGCATGATACGTGATACCGGTTCGGCAGCAGTTGCTAAAACAAGTCCGAAAAAAGAAAACCGTATTACCCAGCTTGAAGCGGTTAAAAACATGATAAATTCATACTGCCTTGAAAACGGGATAAAACCGGCTCAGAAACTGTGGAAACCGCCTCTTCCTCTTATGCCGTATCTTTCCGATATTACGGAAAAATACAGTCTCAGGGAGAGAAAAAATGCCCTTGTTTTCACAGTAGGACTCACCGATGATCCTGAAAATCAGTCTGTTTATCCGGCAGAGTTTGATCTGTATGAATGCTGCAGCATTCTTCTTGCAGGTCAGTCCGGAAGCGGAAAAACAACATTTTTAATCACGGCTCTCTGCTCACTTGCAGATAATTATTCACCGGAGATATTTAAGTTTTCTGTAGTTGATTTTTCCGGAGGACTTTTCTCGGTTTTTGGAAAACTGCCGCAGTGCAGAAAAATTCTTTCTTCACCTGATGAGCATGAACTGTCTGAATTTTTTGATATGCTGTCAGGGGAGATTCAGAAAAGAAAACAGCTTTTTGCAGATGTAAATTCCGCTGATTTCAATGAGTACAGGGAACAGTGCAGCGGCCTTTGTGCAGAAGTAATTCTGCTTGACGGATACTATCTGTTCAGAGAAATCTATCCGGCATACGAGGAAAAGTTTAATCTTTTATCAGGGGAATCTGCAAAGTACGGTATTTACTTTATTGTCACAGTAAAGCAGCTTTCCGATATGAAGATGCGTACACGTCAGAATTTTCGTACTGCAGCTGCACTGGCGCTTAATGACAAGACAGAGTATACCGAGCTGCTTGGAATCCGGCCTCAGACGGAACTCCGGCTGAACACAGGCTGCGGATTTTTAAGGCAGGACAGGAGAATACTTGAATTCCAGACAGCAGTCTGCTGCAGCGGCTCCGGACGCGAGAGAACAGAGCAGCTTTCATCATGGTTCGAAAAGATAAAGTCTGATTACATTTGCACTGAAGAAAAGCCGGACGAAAGATTCTGTGTTTTTGAAAATCTGGAAAATGAAACTCAGTACATGGATTTTATAAAGAAAAATTCGCAGTGCAGAAAAACATTTGTATGGAGCGGTTCAGAGCGGATACAGGGTGAGGAAAGTGAAAATTCTTTCCGTTATTACGGTTCTGAAGGAGCTTTTGAACTTCTTGTTAAACTCAGCAGAATATTTAAGGAAAGAAGCACATGCAGAAAAATATCCGGCACATATGAAGGTGAGGATATCGATGTGGTTTTCTGCAGCTTCGGGGATTTCTGTGCCTGCATATATGAAGAGGGCAGAGAAGATATGAAAAATATAACGGAAAAATTTCTTGACGGAGGTAAGGGACTTGGTATAAGGTTTATTTCCGGGAAGGCTGAAAACGGAGATTACAGTGCTCTGGAGAAATTCAGATTAAACAGTGAAGGAGGAAATGATGCTTAGTCTGTTTGTATATAACCATGACAAGGAACGTGCGACAGATTTCAGCAGCCGCTGCGACTCATACATTAAATCTTCAGGTAAGAAAATATTTGTCGGCAGCTGTTTTGATGATGAGAAAAAAACTGCTGATATTCTGTATTCACTTGAAGATGCGGCTGTTTTTATGCTGCACAGGGACGGCAGTCTTGAAAAGATTTCCGACAGTATAAACAGCTCTGAAAAACCGAACTATATTGTGCTGATTCTGAGTACTCCTGAGGAAATGTTTGACGCAGTTAATCCATCGGTTAAACCTTCAGGAATTCTTCTTGAGAGTTTTGATGAGAGTCGCATCGGCAGGATTATAGATGAAATTTATACTGATTATATGCGGAATCATAATACACCGGGAGGAGAGTATTCATTCAGGATACGCGGCATTACGTACCGCACTGCATTTTCAGATATAATGATGATAGAGGTGCAGAGCAAGAGGGTAACATTTCATACTGAGTCACAGACCTACGAATTTTACGATTCGCTGGATGCTGTTATGAAGGAAGCACCTGACTGTTTTGTACGAATTCACAGAAGTATAGTGATAAACGGCAACTATATAAAAAGCATTGATTTCAATACCAGGGAGATAGTTCTTAACGATGACAGCAGGCTCTTCTTTTCGAGAAACTATATTCAGGAAGTAAGAAGCTGGTCAATAAGAGGATGATAAGGAGGACGTATGGGTATTTGCTACAGAATGAAAAAAAAGGAACTGGTTCTGCTTATCGATCTTCTGGGTGATATAAATGCACTTGAACAGAAGTTCGGGGATGTATATATCAGCCGTGAGGAATATGAAAGTATTGCGGAAAGTCTTCATAAAAAAGGCTTCGCAATGATATGCGGCGAAAAAATAATTCCGGACAGATGCATTTCATACATAATAAAAAAGATGTTTGATTCGGAACTTGTTCTTGTATGTGAAGATTCAGGTGAATGGATTTACTGTTCGGATGAGATAATCATATCTGTGCGGTTTGAAACGGAGTACCGTATAAGAACAGCCGTATCCGGTGAAGAGAGAAGAGAACTTTCCGAAGATATTTCCGACAGAGGATATGTATCGGTAAGAGGTCCGGAATGTAAAATATACGGAGAAAAATTGGCTGAAATTTTTGAGGTGGTCAGGGTTGAAAAGTAAGAAAATCACAGTTGAGGTGCTTTGTCCGGCTCTTCCGGGAAAATATGATTTTGTTCTGGATAATGATATAAGAGCCGGTGAGGCAGCGAAAAAAATTTCTGAGGAAATAATTCAGTTTGAGAGAGCGGAGTCCTTTAAATTTGACGAAGGAAGTATGTATCTTTTTACCGATACATCACAGCTGCCTCTTGATCCGGAGGTCAGTCTTTCAGAATGCGGGATATGCAGTGGCAGCAGGCTGATGCTGATATAGGAGTAACTGGAAAATGAGGATTAATGAACTTGCAGACAGTATTGCAGATCGTATTGCAGAGGTAAAGGCACTTATGGAGATTCTGTCGGAAAGCAGTGATTCGGCTCTTTCTGATATTCTGCTCCAGAGAACCGGCATGATGTACCGCAGACTTTCAGATCTGCATGAGGAACTGATAAAATCAGAAAAAACGGAGAATAAATGATGACAAATATTTTAGCTTCTTCTCAGGCAATGGAAAATGCTTCATCTGAACTGAGAAAACGCAGTGAAGAGTGGATTTCAGAAGCGGAGAAAATTTCTTCTGAAAAACAGAGGGAAGAGATGATACAGTGCGGAAGAATAATAAAGGAGTATTCGGATCTGCTTGAAAAAGTATGCAGTGAATACCGTGAATGCGAAAGCAGGATTTATTCAGCTTCAGGTGGGATATTATGAACGGATACGGAAATTTTGAGAGGATAATCAGCGAACTTCAGCTGATAAATGATGAGATAAAAAAGAACTGGAAGTCAGAAGCAGCGGATTTGTTCTGCAGTTCATTTGACGATTCCATAAAGTATATAAAAAAGAAAACAGACAGTTTTCGTGAAACTCCGGAGGGAGCAGAAAATACACACAGGAGTGAACTTTCTGATTTTTCATTTTAACTGTTGTTCTGAGCAGGAAAGGAATATATGAAAAGAATTAATTTTAACTGTTCTGATGCGGAAGAATGTATTTCCGGATTCAGAAGATTATCGGAATCTCTTCGCTCCGACGCGGATTCCATTCGTCGTGCGGCAGCTGCCGGAGATGTTTCAGAAAATTTTTCTGAAGCAGAAAAAATACTTTCTGAGGAGGCACAGTTTGCGGAAGAGGCTGCTGTATTAACAGAAAAGGCTGTGTCGGAATACGAAGAGACGGAAGAGCGTGTGAAAGCTCTTCTAAGAAAACACATTTTTCAACAGCACGGCGATGTCATTGTTGAAAAATCAAAAGAGTACGATGAAGGTGAACTGCTCTTTACTCACGCCCTTAAGCACGAGGACGAACTGAGCAGACTTGTGATCAGTAAAATTTCAAAGGAGCAGAAGAGATGAAGAACAGGCTGATGGCTGCACTGGCTGCAGTGATAGTTTTTTCTGCTCCGGTTACTGCGGAGGCAGCAGAGGGAAAAATAATTAAGAGCTGGTACAGTGAAAATCATTTTTCAGCTTTTTTAAGACTTCCTTATGATAATCTAAGCGTATCGGATATAAATGCAGGCGGAACAAAAACAGAATTAACTGACTTCCGGAAAACCGATGAGGGAGACCGGGTACATACTTCTGTACTAATCACTCCGGGCGGGGAAAGCCTGACTTCCGGAATACTCAGAGAACTTCTTTCGGTGTCAGGTGAAAATGAACTGTTCAGACTTTTTTCATTCACAGGTAATGGAACAGAACAGCTGTGCGACCTGACGTCAAATCAGATGAAAATACTTGATGCTGCCGAGAACACAGAACCTGCAGCTGAACAGGCGGATTTGTACCAGTTGCTCTGTGACTATCAGGAAAAATATTATAATCCGGAAGAAAATGTTTTTGACCGTCTTATTGTATTTACTTCAAGTGCTGAAGTAAATCTTACAGACACCAGACTAAAAAGCGGCTGCAGTGATATTCAGGTGTATTTTATTGTAACTGACGGTGATATGCTGTATGAGAAAAATCTTACTTCGCTTGGCGGATGCCTGGGATACTGTTCAGTTTCTTCTGAGTCCGACTGCGAAAAAGCTGCACAGATGGCTTCCGATATGTCGGATATATATTTTCTCAGTACGGAACTTAGCGATGAGGCTATAGGAACAGGCGGGGAAAAACGGATATACATAAGCCTGCACGGTGATGAAGCTGATATTGCACTGGAAAAAACAGTTGATACCGGTGACAGAAGAAGTGAAATGGCGGAAAAATCAGTTAAGAATCTGAAGACCCTTGTTGCTTTGGTTTCAGCCGCCGCCGCTGCCCTTGCCATTGCATTTGTCGTTTTACTGAGAAAGAAAAAAATCTCCGCATCCCCGGAGAAAAACACTGCAGCGGAACAGCCTCACGTTACCGTTCCCCTTTCCAGAAAGAACAGTTCGATAGGCACCATACTCAGCACGGTCTCAACCCGCATACTTTTCAGAGAAAACACAGAACAGAAGATTACACTTACCGAAACCGGAAATCCTCAGCATGTTATAGAGATTTCATCTGCAAAGGAAACTGTTATCGGACGCAATCAGTCTATGTCAGATGTAATTATCTACAATGAGAGAAGCGTATCCCAGAAGCACTGCCGTATTTTTTCAAGAAATTCAAAAATATATATTGAAGATCTTGGCTCGCTAAACCACACCTATGTTGACGGAGAGGAAGTAACAGAAGAAACCGAACTTTTCAGCGGCTCTGTTCTGAAAATAGGCCGTGTGGTATTTGATGTCCGGATTACGCCTGTGATATAACGAGGGGGAATTTGGATATAAAAAAACCATTTCTCAGTAATCCCCACTTAGCAAAAAATCAGCCACATGCATAGTCTTTATGCCTTCGTGATTGCCTCCTGTAAGAATATCCGTTCTTAGCACGTATTTCGGATAATTGTCTGCAATGGACAGCAGGTTTCCGTATTCTCGTTCTTTTGTTTTCTCACTGCTTATTTCCTGAGCAATCTGAATGTACAGCTTTTCATTTTGCCTTACAGCAACAAAATCAATCTCATTATGGTCAAGTTTTCCTACATACACATCATAACCGCGGTGTCTGAGTTCCAGAAAAACTATATTTTCCAGAGTGCTTGCTACATCATCTTCATTAAATCCCAGAACTGCAAATCTGAATGCCGGGTCTGCCAGGTAGAACTTCTCCTGAGTCTTAAGGATTTCCTTACCCCTGATATCAAAACGTGAGCATCTGTGAAGAATGTAGGCACTTTCCAGCTTACTCAGATAGTTATACACCGTTTCAGGATCCATGGCTCGGTTCTGACATTTAAGGTATTTCGAAAGACTAAGTGCCGAGAATGTCTGTCCTGTATTTGAGAAGGTGTATTTTACAATACGTTCCAGCTGGTCAATTTTCCTGATCTGACTACGTTTAACAATATCGGTAAAAATCGTAGAGTTATATATATCCCTGACCACTGTGTAAGCTGAATCAAGTGAATACTCCTGGAGCTGCAATGCAGGGAAACCGCCAAACCTGATATATCTGGCGAATTCGCTGTAGATGTCATTCCAGTCAGCATAAGTTTTTCTGAATTCAAGATATTCAGAGAATGACAACGGATAGATTCTGAAAGACACATATCTGCCTGTCAGATATGTTGATATCTCGGAAGACATCATCCTTGAGTTGGAACCTGTAACATATACATCAGCCCCAAAGTCTGAAAGAAATGAATTGGCCGCTTTCTCCCAGTCCTTTACTTCCTGAATCTCATCAAGGAAGATATACATTTTTTCATCTTTCCTGACTTGTCTTTTTATCTCTTTGTACAGTTTGGATGCGGTATCAATTTCTTCATTTTCAAGGGAGTCAAAACGATAGGATATGATATTCTCTTTGCTGATGCCTCTTTGAAGAAGTTCTTCCTTTATCATCTCCATGACAGTACTCTTTCCGCAGCGGCGTACACCAGTCAGGATTTTTACAAACGGGGTGTCAATAAACGGAATAATTTTATCCATATATGTTTTTCTGTAAATCATGATGCATTCCTCCTTTTTCATACCTATATTGTACCTCTTTTTATCCAAAAAATCAATAGTTTATCGGGGTATAATCCTATAAACTTTCTGTAAAGGTTATATATTTCCTGTTGTATTACTAAAAATCTGTCTCTGTGACCGTGAATAGTAGCCTTCTACGTTTGATTTATCATAAAACTTTACTGTGAATATTGACTCATATTTTTCTTTGAAGTATAATATATGTAGTGAAAGGAGTGCTGACTATGCCAAATATTGTACCTATCTCAGATCTCAGAAATTATTCCTCTGTGCTTGATAATGTTGCTGTTGGTTCGCCTGTGTATCTTACTAAAAATGGCAGAGGCTGCTATGCGATTATCGACATTACGGAGCAGGAAGAATACGAGAAAACCAAAGCTGCATTACACCTTATGTGTGAGCTTGAAAAAGGTAAACGTTCCGGTGAGGAACAGGGCTGGATTGATTCTTCCGATGTACGCAGACATTTCAGGGAGAAAAATGTATGAAATTTTCTCTGAAATTCTCTCCTGAAGCTTTGAGAGATCTTGACAAGATTGTTGATTTCTGCACTGTTTTTCTCAAAAAATGAGCAACTGTTCAGGAACATTGCGTTCAATATGTTAGTCAATGCATTAAATACAGCAAACGAAAGATGGATAAAATATATGGAAAACGAAATTCTCATTTCATGCAAAAATGTAACTATAAACTATGACAAAAAAGTAGCAGTCGAGGATGTAAGCTTTGATATCTGCAAAGGTGATTATCTCTGTATTGTTGGCGAAAACGGTTCGGGTAAAAGTACGCTTATGAAGGGGCTTCTCGGACTGATTAAGATAAACTCAGGTGAGATTGACTACAGGCTTATCAAAAAGCAGGAAATAGGCTATCTTCCGCAGCAGACAGTTGTGCAGAGGGATTTTCCTGCGAGTGTTTATGAAGTTGTTCTTTCAGGGTGCCTTAATCAGAACGGTTTCCGTCCGTTTTTTTCACACAAACAGAAGGAAAAGGCATACAAGAACATGGAGCTTCTCGGCATAAAAGACCTTTCAAAAAAATCATACCGTGACCTTTCAGGAGGACAGCAGCAGAGAGTACTTCTTGCCAGAGCCCTGTGTGCAACAAGAAGTCTGCTTATTCTTGACGAGCCTGTGACCGGACTCGACCCTGTGGTTACAGCAGAGATGTACACAATAATAAAACACCTTAACAGCCACGGCATAACAGTAATCATGGTTTCCCATGATATACCGAGTGCAGTAAAGTACGGCACAAGAATACTTCACATGGGAAGGAAAGTGCAGTTCTTCGGAACAGTTGAGGAATATAAAGATACAGATATCTATCTTCGTATGATTGGCGAAGAGGAGCAATGATATATGAAAAATATTCTGATAGTAGAAGATGACACGAAACTTAACAGCAGCCTTGTGATGTCACTGAGTGCAGAAGGGTACGAAACGGATTCTGCCTTCACTGTTGAGCAGGCTCTTGAAAAATATACCGCTGCAAAGCTCATTCTCCTTGATGTAATCCTGCCCGACGGAACCGGAATTGATTTCTGCAGAAAAATACGTTCAGTGTCCTCACGCACTCCTGTTATTTTCCTCACATCCTGTGACGAGGAAAAAGACATAATCAGCGGGTTCAGCTGCGGCGGAGATGATTATATTACGAAGCCTTTCAGACTCCGGGAGCTTATAATGCGTGTAAATGCAGTCTACAGAAGATGCTATTCCGAACCCGAAGAGGACAGCAATCTCACATCACTTGAAAAAAGTCTGCTTGATTATCTCATGCTGAATAAGGAGCAGTTTGTCACTCGGGACCAGATACTCGCACACCTGTGGGATTCGAAGGGCAACTTTGTAAATGACAATACACTTTCCGTAACTGTCAGCAGACTTCGTGAGAAACTGACCAACGGAAAGATTGTGACAAGAAGAGGAATGGGTTACAAGTGGACACAACAGACAAATTCATAAACAATAAAGCTCCCGGAAGGATAACGTTTTTGTATTTAATACTCCTTGTTTTATCCTTTGCCGGAAGCTGTTTTCTTTCTCAGTACTGTGCAGAAAGAATAACGGAAGATCATATTTCATACGTAATAGCAGCAGCCGGAGGAAGTACTGATTTTTCCTCTTTTCCTGATGATGAAGAAATATCAGCCGGCGAAAAAATCAGCGGGCAGTATGGCCTTTTAAGAGATACAGATCCATCGTATCTCGATTTTTTTTATCAGGTGAGAAAAAAAGTTTTTATATGTTTGTTCCTGTCGGCGCTGTTTTTATGTACAGCCGGTTATCTCGCTGCAATGATTCCGCTTATGAAAGTTTACTCCGGTATGGAAAAACTGAACAGTGAATGTGCGGAGATAACTGAAAAGGGCGGAGCTGTAAGGGGACAGTATGATGAGCATCTGAGCTGCCTGGAAAGACTTGCTTATTCAGTTTCCCGCCTCGGCGAGAGAATGATGTTTCTCACCGGAAAACTTACTGCAGAACGTGATTTTTTACGGGAATTTCTTTCTGATTTTTCCCACCAGCTGAAAAATTCACTTGCAGTAATCAGGCTTAATAACGATATTCTTGACAGCATGGACGGACTTACAGATGAAAAAACAGTTCAGCTTTCAGATGAAATAAACGAAAGCATTGATGATATGGAAAGCCTCATTTTCTCAGCACTAAGACTTGCAAAATTAAATGCCGGTGCAGTAGAGTACGAAATGAAACCCGGCAATCTCAGAAATCTGTGCGAAAAATCCATTCAGAAAATACAGCCTGTTTTTGAGAGCAGAAGTATAAATATTGTAAGAGATTACAGCAGGGATGTGTTTTTTGATTTTGACGCAGTATGGCTTTCCGAGGCAGTTGTAAATCTTCTGAAAAATGCAGCTGACCATTCGGAATGCACAGAAGTAAAGATAAGTCTTTCCGAGACACCGTTAAGTGCAGTGATAACTCTGTCTGACAACGGCAGGGGAATACCTCAGGCGGAAATTCCGGAA
>CAMCOJ010000025.1 GCA_945876405.1 uncultured Ruminococcus sp. | reverse complement strand
TCGTGGGCTCGGAGATGTGTATAAGAGACAGCTTATAAGATTTCGCGGAAATAATGAAAGTATAGTCTCGTTTTATCAGGGAAGTACAGCACAGATTGGATATTTCAGGAAAGCGAGAGATAATCAGAAGGAAGTGGATGTAGTAATAGATCTGCCACATGAAAAAATTCTGTGTGAGGTTAATTATCGTAAGAATTCTCATATTCCTTTCAGTGACGCAATTGTTGAATTATGCAGTGATGAAAAATCAAAAGTTACAAGTGCATTTCTTATTACAAAACAGACAGATGACTATGGTATAACAAAACATGAAACTAAAGTGCCGGTTTTCAGGATACCGGCAATAGCATTTCTGTATCTGTTGGGAAAAGCAGAGGCAGAGGGACAAAACGGTAAAATGTAGCTTACCGTGAAGAATAAAAAAACAGGGCGTGTACAATTCCAGTGTACACGCCTTTTTCTTAAATAAGTTTTACTAAAATAATACCTGCCCCAAGAACGGTGAGAACCACACCAGTGGCACGGTTAAGCACAGTGGCTGAGGCTTTGTTTGCAAATTTTGATGCTGCTATTGCCCATAGGAGGGTGGAAAGAACACAGACTGCAAGACAGAGCATGTCCGGTTTTCCGCCTATTGCAAAATGACTTACAGAACCGGTTAATGCGGTAAATGCCATAATAAACACACTTGTTCCTACTGCAGTTTTCAGTTCGTACCCAAGGACTGATGTAAGTATGAGAAGCATCATCATTCCGCCGCCGGCACCGATAAATCCGCATATAAATCCGATAAGTATTCCGAATATAACGGATTGCCTTAATCGTTTTGCAGGGCTTGATTCGTTCATTTTTTCCTTTGTGGTCATTACCGGCTTTACTATGAATTTTATTCCGAGGAAGAATGTCATAACAACTGAAAAGCTTCCCATAGTTTTGTTAGGGACCATATTTGCCACCCAGCTTCCGATGAAGGTAAAGCAAAGAACTGAAATCATCATAGCAATTCCGTTTTTTATATCAATATTTTTATTTTTCCCGTAGGTGTATGCACTTACAGCACTGGCAAGAACATCGCTTGCAAGAGCTATACCCACTGCTTCATATGCCGGCATACCAAGCATGGTGATAAGCACAGGACTTATTACTGCAGCAGCACTCATCCCGGCAAATCCGGTTCCCAGTCCTGCACCTATTCCTGCTATGAAGCATACTATTATTTTTGTAAGCATAGAAATCTCCCGTAAATATTATAGTGAACGTCAAAATAAATCTGACTTTCATAATAATTATATCACGTAAGGATTTTTTTATCAAGCAAACAATTATTATCAATTGCCATACAATACATCATATGTTATAATGAATATATCCTGTTCAGGGAAGTTCAGCGTATTTTAAAGGAAGGAATAAAATTATGGACGGAATAGATACATCAAAACTTAATCTCAGAGACATACCGGAAAATAATGAATTCAATTATTACACAGGAAGCGGCTCTGATATGCTGGAGGTAACCGCTTCAGACCTTGATATGATTAACAATCCTGAAAAATATATGGAAATGGAAATCAGGAAGATTGAAGAAGAGGAAAAGGCAATTGCTGAGGCTGAGGATATCAGGAACGGAAAACCGCTTGATATACAGACCTGGGAGCTTATTCAGAGGGAGAGAGAAGAGCGGAAAAAAGCCAGGATAGAAGCCTGCATGGCAAAGTGGAGTAAAAAAAATTAGCAGTGGTATCAGCAAAAGAATGGTATAACGGGTATTTTAATCCTAAAAAAATAATATATTTATTTTACACTGCTTATGGTGTATAATAATATCAAAGAACAAAATTTGATTTTTTGAGGGAGATGTTTATATGAGTACAAGAGAGCTTGCTTACAGTATATTTGAACAGCTTACAGAGGAGGAATTATTAGGTTTTGTGGCATTGTTCAGAAAGGCTTATCCTCCGAAAAATGATGACATGACAGAACGTCTGAAAGCTTTTGAAGAACTTGAAATGATGAGAAAACCGATATCAGATCTTGATGAGAAAAAAGAACTTGAAAAATATCGTGAGGAGAGATATGGTGTATGAAAGAAAAAGAATTTTACTTGGTTTGTGTAAAATTCTTAATGTAATTGGTATTGATATCGAAAAAATCGTTTCATCTTTGAATAATAAAAATTTTACTGATGTAGAGGACTGCCTCCAGTCAGAATGTGCAAAGGATATTTCAGCGGATTACATCATTACCAGAAATATAAAAGATTTTGAAAACAGTGAGATAAAAGCAATTTCTCCGGATACATTTCTTGAAATGATTAACTGAGGATGTTATTTGTATATTCAGTCTTCAGGTTTAGGGTTACAGGGATGTTTTTCCTGTTGGAGTGACTTACAGATATAAACAGAAGAAGGCGGAATGAAGATTTCCGTCTTTTTTTTTTGTGTCTGCGGACGCTGAAATTTTCTTTTAAGAAAAGTGTTACGGGTTAAGAGAAAAAAATTTTAAAAAAATATATTTCCCTGAAACATTTTGCGGTTATGAAAAGTATTACTGTCAGAAAGATAAAAAATTCCAACAACAACAAGGAGGATTAACAATGAAAAAATTTTTAGCAATGTTATCAGCATTTGTAATTTGCTGTGCACAGATGCCAGCAATGGCAGGTGCCTTAGTCATGAGTTTACCTTCAGTCAGTGAGTCATGTGCGGAAAATCTGAGTAAACCGTATAATCATTCATATAATGACTACGGATATTTTTCTTTTATGTTCGAGGATGTTCCTGTGTTTATGGATTACAGAACATATATAATGAAAGAATCATATTCAGATATGTACAGCATCAAACTGGTACAGAACAGTCCGGTATGGGTTATCAGTATAAAAAGTGATTTCAGCGTAAGCGAGGAAACACGGGCGGTAAAGAAGATTCTTGATCTGCTCAGCGGAGAAGATATATATACCGAAAACGAAAGCAAGGTTTTCAGTATATTCTGCAGAGAACTGAGTGAGGAAAAAAGGGATGAGATTCAGAAAACAATTGACGGATTCGATGATGAATACATAAGGAAACACAGCAGTATAAGCCAGGAGAGAATATACAGTCGGGTTTATGCTGATCTCAGCCAGCTTTACTACACTAATGAAGACTTTGATGCTGAAGCAGTTGTACAGTATCTTGAAGACCTTAATCTGTTGGATAAGGACAATAATCCGAGAGGGTATACTGTGAAAAAAACTGAACTTGAATATTCCGGCAGGGTGTACTGGTCAGTTGATGTTCATAATGCTGACTTAAATGAAAAACTCATGATTGCAAATCTGATTAAGGAAAAATTCAATTACAGGTTTGATACAGGTTCCGGATATTCTGCCATGGAAGAGCGCATGTGCAGGACGAACGAATATGAAACTGTTAGCAAATATGATATTTCAGCAGTTAATGCTGACGGTTCATCCGGGCAGAAAAATGAGATAACCGGAATTATGTACGGCGATGTTTCCGGGGACGACAAAATTGACGTTTTCGATCTTTCCACACTTGCACTCTATCTTATCGGGGAAGGCAGGCTGGAATATGATGAAATGGAAGCCGCTGATGTAACATATGACGGATATGTAAATATGGCAGACCTGGCACGACTCAGACAGTATATTTCACATAAAACCGAAAAACTTGGTCCTTCAGAGGATATTGATATCACTCCGGTTGATATAACAGAAAAATGCACGGAATACAGGGCAGGGGTACCGATGTTTTTTGATGAGCCTGTGGCTGTTTCTTCAATGGAAGAACTTGATGCCATAACCAGCGAAAGCATTCATTCAGATGCTGAAATCTCATCATGGGAAAACTGGAAAAAGGAAAATATACCGGAAGACTTCTTTGACAATAACCGTCTCGTTATTATAAATGATAATAACTCCTGCAACGGAGAGAAAAAGACTGTTTCAAAGATTGAAGCAGACGGGCTGGGAAGAGTTACGGTAAGCATAGATGACATGCAGCCAAATATTCAGACTGATCTTGCAAGCAATGCATGCATTATTTTGAAGGTTCCTGTTACCGATGAACTCCGGGATAAAAAAATGATCGCAAGAGTCAGTTACAATGTTTTCTACGACCAGAACCGGATAGATAACTGCAGTTTCTTTAACATATCTTCTTTTGGATTGATTGATGACATAAATGTAAATGAGTCTCTTACAGCAGTTGTTAAATCAATGGACGAATTCAGCAGCCTTAACAGCAGGTACTCGGGATATTTTGATTCGCTTGCAGAAAAAGCCGGACTCTCTGACGAATTTTTTGCAGAAAACAAACTCTTTGTATTATATCTGACAGAAAGCACTGCATCGGCAAGAAATTCTGTAAACAGTATGCTGTTAAGCGATTCCGGAAAATTCTCCATGAGTATATCAAGATATAAACCGGAATGGTGTGACGATGCTATGCAGGGCTGGATACTCGCAGCTGCAGTGCCGGATGAATCAGTGAAGAAGATAGAAGAAAAGACAAAAGTTTCTTCAGATTTTTCACAGTTTAGCCTTAATAATGGCTTCCCGTTATACGGGGAAGAAGAGTATTCAATATATGATAAATGCAAAACAAAGTGCTACCTTCTTAACGATTACTGGGCAGACCTGAAAAATGTATTTAATGATAACAGTTTTCTTATCGAAAGTTACGAGGAATTTACAGTTCTCAATGAAAAATTAAACGGAGCGATGAATCACATATATGAAAATGATGTGCAGACTCCTGAATTCTTTGACAGTAACTGTCTCTTTGTAATGTTTGACAACAAGACAACACCGCAGTCCAGAGAAGCGATTACAGATATCGTAGTAAACCGCAAAGGCGAAATATGCGTTGAGACGGTAAACAGCAGATCGTCTCAAATTATAGAATCTGTTGTTCCGGAAGAATGGAATGCAGTAGCGGTTATACCGAAGAGTGAACTTATCTTTGACAGCTGTGACCTGGATACACGCTGTATAAGAAATACATATTACAGCTCCTTTAATAATTAATTATACAAAGTCCCGCGTGCAGAACATTTCTGTACGCGGGACTTTTGTCATTTTTTTGAGTGACATTTGTCATTATTTTTTGTTTTCTGTTGTAATTATGCCGCCCGTTATAGTATACTATAACTACAGTAAAACTATAGTGAAGCTGCGGCGAAAAGCAGAGGGGGAAATTTAATGATAGAAATAAATAACATAACAATGATTTTCGACAATAAACCGGCCCATAAACTGAAAAAGTCAGACAAGCCGGTTTTTGACGAGGAAATGAAACCGCGTGAAAAAGCACTTGATGCGGTTACCATGGAAATACCGGACGGCTGTATCTACGGATTTGTGGGGTTTAACGGTGCCGGAAAATCAACTCTTATGAGACTGATATGCGGTATATATAAACCTTCTTCAGGAACAATACTGGTTGACTCGGAAAGTTCATTTGATAATCCTGCAGCAAAGTCGAATATATTCTTTGTAAATGACGAGACAATCGAGTACACTGATTTTACACTGGACAAGATGAGAAGATATTATTCCGGATACTATCCACAGTTTGACCATGAACTGTTTGAGAGACTGGCATACACTCTGGAACTGCCGATGAACAGGAAACTTTCCACATTTTCAAAGGGAATGAAGAGGCAGAGTGTCGTGCTTATCGGTCTTGCCTGTCATACAAAGTACCTTATACTTGATGAGGCATTTGACGGACTTGATCCTTCCATGAGAGATATGATAAAGAAAATCATCAGGGAGGAAATAAAAAAGAGAAAATCGACCCTTATTATCTCTTCCCACAATGTTGCCGAGATAGGGGACATGTGTGACAAGGTTATGCGTCTTACCAGAGGAAAGCTTGTGTTTGCCGATGAACTTGAAAATGTTAAGACAAACTACAGGAAGTTCCAGCTTGTAAATCTTGAACATACAATCAGTATCGAGGAGATTGAAGCTGCCGGAATTAAACCTGAAAAATATTCACAGGCAGGGAAGGTAGTCCGTATTATTGTCAGAGACAGTGATGATATTTCTGAAAAGCTGCGAAGTATCGAGACGGTACTGTGTGAGGAAATACCTCTTGACCTTGAAGAGATATTTGTATATGACAAAAATGCAGAGGAGGTAAAGTGATTATGATGTCATTTTCAAGAATAAACAGGAGTGCTCTCTCTGAGCTGATAATACATAAAAAATCGCATATCATTTCCATGATACTTCTTGGTATAGCCGGATTTCTGTATTCGGAAACATCAATGATAAAGGACTGTGATGCAAACATAAACTGGTCTTCAGTTTTCTTCTTCACAGTTGCACTTATACCTTTGTTTTCTGCATGTATAAGAGTGTTCAGAGACATGCATGACGTACCTACTGCTGACGTTCAGATGGCAATGCCTCTTTCATCCAGGGAAAGATTTTTATCCAGACTTATGACCATATGCTATATCTGGATATTCCCGTATATGTTTTTTTCCGGTATGGGAAATGTTTTGTCGGTTCTGTTTCACAGTAACACTTCGTATACAGGGTACGACGGCAGTAAAATTGAATACGCTTCTGTCCCTGAATTGTTCGCTGTAAACTTTAAGGTATTTATCTGGGGACTGAGTGCTGTGCTTTTTATAACAGCTGTTACCGTACTGTGTTCCTGCTGTATAGGTTCAAAAGCCGAAGCCGTTTACCTTCCTGCTATACTTATGATTGTTATTTCCGTACTTCCTTTTGAAACTGTTTCGTATATAGAGGAAAAATTTGTTAATGTGTCTTTGAACACATACAGTGACAGCAGTATCCTGCAGGTTTTCGGATTCGGGGCAGTTTTCTGTGATATGTATGAGCCGTATTCTGTGGTTATCGTTCTTGTGAACTGTATCCTGTCACTTGGGCTTATAGCACTTGCAATGTTTGCCTATACAAAACGTGATGCGGCTACAGTGGGATATCCTGTTGTGTTCAGGGTGTTTTTTGAAATACTGATGATTCTGTCGCTTTTCTCACTGTTCCAGACAGTACACATGAGTAGTTACGGAGCGGAATATTTTGCTTTGTTTATTTATTTCATAGGTGCTACAATTCTCAGGATAATAGTGTCCAGGAAGGATATTACACCGGTTAAAATATTCAAGTGGACAGGTGTATTTGCCGGGTATTATGCTGCGTTTATACTGTTCTCCTATCTTGCATGTATTACAAACGGATTCGGAGCAAATTTTAAGAAACCGGACAAGTCTGAACTTTCATACAGCCCGGTAACAGTAAATGTAAACTGCGGGGGAATGAAAGAAACAGGCAATTCATTCTCATATGAAAATCTCTCAGTTGATGCAATAGACAAGGTCACGGAAACAGCGTATGAGTATGTTGCTATTCAGAACAGTAATCCGAAGTATTTTCTCGATTCAATGTTCACCGGAGTTGGCGGATACTATTACTATAATGAGAAGGAAAATAATCTGGATGAAAAAGACAAATATTATAACTGCAGTATAGATGTTTCAGCATATGATATTACACGTGAATATCATAGAACAGTATTTTCAGTGGATCTTTATCTCGATAAAGAATCAGCTGAGAACTTTTACAGGGATATGGTGGAACTGGGACCGGTATTAAGAGCCGGAATGTAGTACAGAATATGCGGGCTCTGCACCGGCTGCGACAGAATCTGAATTTTTTCATGGAACATATGCAACCAGTGCGGATTTGCATTCAATAACTTCCCATTCACCTGCAGGAATATCAGAAATGCGTTCTGAGGACACGATGTACACAAAGTTCGGGTTAAACTCATAATTACCAAAATAAAACGGACCGCATTTGTTTACATCGAGAAATGCGTTTGGATAATTACTGTATTCGACAGTTTCAGTGTATTCGGCGACAGGAAGCTGGCTGAAGAACATAATCTTAGGGTAGTAAAAACAACGATCAACACAGATTGGTTTCTGTCCTCCGGAAATATCTTCTGCTGCCTCAACAGCCTCTGCTAAACCATCCTGAAAATATATACTTATCTGGTTTTTGTATGTTGTGGTATAAAAGTTTATGAAACATGCAAATACAATTATGTAAACAGCAGCTGCTGCATGAAAGCTGTATCTGTATACAGATGAAAGCTGTTCCAGTATGGTTTTGAGTCCGACTGCAATGAATATAATCATGGACAGGTGAATGATATTGAATCGGTTTACATTGACGCGGATAAGGCAACCGATTATAAAACCTCCGATAAATGTTGGGATGGTCAGGTCAAAGAGGTCAAATTTTCTCGCTTTTATATTTTTTATCAGGCGGAAAAAGCTTATTATCATTCCTACAGCTGCGAGAAATGTTCCGCCCTTGTAGTAAAGACCGAATTCCTGTGTGGTATTCCAGTAAAGACCGTCATCCTGCTGATAGAGAATACGTATCATGTTTTTAAAATTATCCGGAATATGAGAAAATGAAATCTCACTGTCACGCATTACAGTCAGTTTCGGAATACTGAAAAATGAAGTCTCAACCGGTTCAAGATATCCCTTGTTTACAAGAAGAAACAAAACAAGTGGTGCAGCGAGAACTGCCATTATCAGAACACTTATCCCGGTATATCTGTCAGGACGAATTTTCTTCATATAGATGAGATATACTGTCTGAAGCAGGAGAATCACAGGGAGAATCGGCCAGATTGTAGCATATGAATAGAGAGAAAGTCCGTAAAAAAGTGCTGACAGCATATAGAATTTTGATTTTTCCGTTCCAAGCATGAAAAAATACAGCCCGAAAAGTAAAAATCCAGGTGCAAGGTTGGACTCAAGCCCCCAGCGTGAGAGCATAATATGCCACGGACAGATTGCCATATAAAACATTCCGGTAAGTGCAAGTTTACTGTCTCCGGCTTTTTTTAACAGAAGATAAATTACCCACAGACTAAAACATGCGGTCAGGCACTGCGGAATGCGGATAACCCACGCATGAGCACCGAACAGTGCGATAAACGGCATCATCAGATAAGTGTTAAGTGCGTTCATACCGCTTCCCCATGCATTAAGATAAACCGGCATATGATGTCCTGAGCTGTCCGTTCCGTAGCGCAGGAGGGAAAGGGCTTCATATCCCGCAAAGGCCTCATCCTGATTAAGTCCGCCCGGAAGAGAACCAAGCCCGCATACTCTCACAAGAATACCAGTGCAGAGGATACAGAAAAACAAAATTTTATTAAGATTATCTTTGAGAAAAGTTTTAACTTTCAAAATATCATCTCCTTAATTTATTTGACATATTCAGATACTTATTTCTGTGATAATGTATCACTATAACAATATAACATGATAATTATTGTGTGTCAATACTATATACTGTTCAAAACAATCAGCGAGGTACGATTTTTATCATACCTCGCTGATTATTATTTTATTTATATTGCCTTGCACATCCGATGACTGCGTCATCTCAGTGCAGATCGGCACCGGTAAACGCAATTTATTTATTGCGTTTACTATAAATGACATAATTGGACTTTAGTCTCCGCCAGCTTCGCACGCCGGGATAAATTCGTCTTTTATGCAGTTCCTCATGTCTCTTTCGGTATCCATTTTGCAGTATTCACTGGTTCTGCCCTCGAAACAGTTTGCTATGAACCACGGATAAACAACAGGTTTTTCGCTTCCGTCATTTATAAAGAGATCGTAAAAGTCAAATCCTGTGATATTTTCAGGCGTGATTTCTGCGGTGTAAGTATAGTCGTGTGTACCTGATTTTTCTCTCATAACTCTGTTAAGATCTTCGTAAAGAGTGGAGGTATCTGTGAAGAGTTCTTCAATTTTTTCGATTCTTTTTTCTTCAATAATGTCATAGACAAGTGTTGCAGCATGATTGTACTCATGGTTATAAAAAAACTTGAGATACATATATCCGTTACAGATGTATGGATATAAGTCAAGTCCTTTGGAATTTTTTCTGTACTGAGGCATAATAGGGGATTTCGTCTCCGGTGTGTCGTCGTATTTGTAAAGCTCATCGGAAACCTCTCTGATGTCTGCGTTGATTCTGTTCTGGAACTCTTCGTTTTTCAGAAAATTTACAGTGTAGTATTCACCGTTGTCTTCTATAAAGCCGTTGTACCATACGTTGTATTTTGTGCCTATAAATGTTATAGGAATTTTCTGTTCGGCGGAAGTTTCTGCGGTACTTTCATAAACAGGCTCTGTTTCATATACTGTTGTTGTTTCCGCTTTATCGTTTTCTGTATTTATATTTTCTGTATTTATATTTACAGTGTAGCATTCACTTGTATCCTCTGTGAAACTGTTATGCAGTACACCGTGTTTTGTGTCTGTAAATGTTACAGAATTTTTTTCTTCGGCGGAAGTTTCTGAAGTACTTTCATAAACAGGCTCTGTTTCATATACTGTTGTTATTTCCACTTTATCGTTTCCTGTATTTATATTGTCTTTGTCCTGTGGTTTAAGAAATAGTGTTCCTGTTATAACGCATAAACACGCCGCAACAGCTGCTATAAGTTTCATATTATTTTTCCTCCTGTATGATATCACCTGTACTGTTTCTTCTTTTGTGTTATTGTTTCCCTGTACGGAATCTGTCCTCTGTTCGATAATACTTAATATTCTTTTTTTCTGTTCATCCGAAACCAAATCGTGTATCTCTCCGGTTTTCTCTATTGTTTCAGAATCAAGAATATTCTTGTCAGACAGCATTTCGTCAATCTTATCCGATTCTTTCATTCAGATAACCTCCGATTCAGTTAATATTTTTCTCAGCTTTTGTCTTGCTCTCTGGCTTCGCTTGGTAACCGCTTCAGCCGTCATTTTAAGTATATTTCCGATTTCCTTTGCAGTTTTGTCATAGAAAAACTGAAGGATAAGTATGTCTGAATCAGGTTCGCCAAGTTTTTTAACTTCATTCCAGAGATTTTCCTTTTCCGTTCTTCCGGCACTGAAGGTTTCCGGAGTATCGTAGTCAGCAGGCTCATCAGTTATTTCCTCCATGTAGCTGCTGTATCTGTTTTTTCCGGATAGTTTTCTGAACAGATCTATCGATTTTCGTTTCGCTATTGATGAAACAACAGCTTTCAGAGAATCAATATTCTGTTTTCTGCAGGCATTTACAGTTTCTATAAATATATCTGCAATGCATTCTTCCTTGTCCTGTTCGGATGCAAGACCTCTGACATGTGAACTGACTATTGCATAAACGTAGCTGCAGTAGCTGTCAAGTAATTTCCAGTATCCTTCGCTGTCAGAAATACTGAATGCCTGCATTATTTCATCATCCGAAATCATTAAAATTAACCTCCCCGTATTTTTATTTTGAAGCACTTCACTAATATAGTCGTATTAAGTATACTAAATCGGACAAAATTTTGCAAATAAATCTGTTGCCGGGAAATTTTTTATCTTGAGTTTTTCCCGCAGAAGTTTTATAATATTTCATGAGTGATATATTTCTCATAAAAGAATAAAACAGAAAAATCAGAACAGTGAGGTTGATTTTATGGAAAAAAGAGTGAAAGATTCATATGCAGAGCAGGTACACGTTTTAACACAGGCAAATATAAACGGATACAACCGTCTTTTCGGCGGACAGCTTATGGAGTGGATAGATATTGTAGCGGCGGTTGTAGCGAGGAGACATGCCGGAAAAAATGTTACTACAGCGGTAGTTGATACACTTACATTCAACGGACCTGCTCACCCGAATGATACAATAATAATATGCGGATATGTGACATATGTAGGAAAAACATCAATGGAGATATGTACAAAGACTTATGTGGAGAATCTTGACGGAAGCAGAAAACTTATCAACACAGCATATCTTGTTATGGTTGCCCTTGATGAAAACGAAAAACCTACACCTGTTCCGGGTCTTGTTATCGAAAGCTATGAAGAGAAAATAGAATGGGAAGCCGCACAGAAGAGAGCAGCACTCAGAAAGCAGAGAAGAGCTGAAAAGTTCTGAAAAATTATAGTGAACGCAATAAACAAATATAGTGGAAGTCAGATTTGTTTTGACTTCCACTATATTTATACTCAGATAAATTTTACAGTATCTTCAATCGCCTTGAACTGACTGTGCATCGGTATAGGTGCAGCATCTGCTGACGGGTAACCCATTGGCATAAGAAGAACAAGTTTTTCATTTGCAGGGATTTCAAATGCTTCTTCAATCCTGCTGTTTGAGAAGAAGTTAACCCAGCATGAACCTATCCCGAGTTCCCAGGCTTCCATCATAACATGTGTTGCAACTATGCTGACATCCTCGACACCTGAACGAACGCCGTCCTCAAGAGGATTTTTCCATTCTTCATCAGTATTGTAAGTGAACATAAGTACTGTTTTTGCACCGAATATGCATTTACAGAGACTGTTGAGTTTAGCTATATTTTCCTCACTCTGTACAACATAAATTCTCTGTGGCTGGAGATTGCAGGCTGTAGGTGCGTGGTTTGCAGCTTCGAGTATTTTCTGCATATCTTCCGGTTCAACTGTTCTGTCTTCAAAATTACGTACTGAATATCTTGCTTTTGCCGATTCTAAAAAACTCATGATGAATATTCCTTTCATTGATTGATTATGCTATGATTATAGCATCTTTTTCCGTAAAAAACAACTGAAATTCGGTCAGGTGTAAAAATATATATTGCAGATTAATATTAAAAACATTAAAATACGTATTGATAAATTGATATAAATATGATATACTTATGTAAAGGATGTGATTATATGAATTCAGCAGAAGTCTTGAGAGTATTAAGAATTACAAGACAAACCCTTACTAAGTATGTGAAAAACGGAACTATCAAGGTAAGTAAACTCCCTAATGGCAGATATGAGTATGATGAAACAAGTGTTTATAAATTTTTGAATAAAGATGTTTCAAGAAAAACTTATATTTATGCAAGAGTGTCAACATCAAAACAGAAACCCGATCTTGAAAATCAGATAGCCTTACTCAAACAATTCTGTTTTGCTAATGGATATGTGATATCAGGAATAT
>CAMCOJ010000024.1 GCA_945876405.1 uncultured Ruminococcus sp. | reverse complement strand
TTCTGAAAGTCTGTTCCCTGTCAGTATTTTCAAAATATTTTCCTGAATATGAAGGAAGTTTTTCAGAAATACTTTCCTGAAGTGATACTTTTATTATACTGTTAAGTTTGTCACAGCATTCCTCTTCAGTAATCCTGTCACCAACACCTGAGGTTGCCTTAATCAGTTTCAGGAATCTTTTGTCCATATCATCTTCTTTTTCAAAAACGCGGGATATTTCCTTTGAAGAAACCTCTTCGATAAAAGTAAGTTCCGAATAAGCTCTGTTAAAATTTTCTTCTATATCAAAACCATCTACCGCTTCATTCACGTACATGGTAACCGAATCTTCAAGAAAACTTTCAAATAATGTTTCAGCCAGCATCCCTGACATAAAAAATGAAACAGCAACAAAAACCCAGTTGACCGCAGAATGAACAATAAGCTTTGAAAAACCTTTCTTTACACCCTGAAAAATAAATCCGATAAAAATCAGTCCTGCTATAACGTCAAAACACCAATTCATCTCCATAAAAACACCTCTTCATCAGAATTCAATTCTCTCAATTTTATTATGTCCTTCAAGGAAGATATATTTCCCTGATTTATAAAAAGCACGGAACGGTTCTGAGAGTTCAGCTGTTTTTATTACCCTGCCCTCGTAGTCGTATGCTTCTATCGCATCTTCTGCAAGAAGAAAGATACCGCTTTCATAGGATTCAACACATCTGAAACTGTTCTGTATCTTTACTTCTGTAACGTTTCCGGAAGAAGGGTCATCTATTACAGAGAGAGTTGCACTCTTTCTCTCCTTGTTTTCGAAAATCATAGCTGCACCTGAATCACAGTATGAGGCATCTGTAAGAACCCCGGGATACTGATAATCCATAATCCTGTTTCCGTCACTGCTGTAGCAGGTATACATACTGTCTCCGAAAAGTATTATGTCATCATTTTCCGAAACATAAACAGATACCGGACAGGTTTCGATATTTTCTGAAGTCCATCCTGCTTCTGAATTTTCAAAGTCCACTGAATCTATCTTAGAAATTATATGTCCTTCATCAACATCAAGGGACACAAAGTAACAGCCCTTTCCCTCGTTTCTGAACACAACATCTGTTATTCTCTCTGAACAGCCTCTGAAATAAACTTCATCGCCCATCTGGTCAAAAACGAAAAGTTCACATACATACTGATCTGATTCTGTTACAACTGCTGTATATCCTCTGCTGCTCACGGAAGCAAGATAAATTGACTTATCCGTCTTCTTTTCATATATTTCCTCACGCTTTCCGTCCACTCTTATACCGTTTCCGTTCTGTTCATAAATAAGTATTCTGTTTCCCGCATTTTTCAGAACTGTATTTGAATAAGTATGCTGGCGAACATCAGTCTGATCTCCCGAAAATGAATAGTAGTAAAGTCTTGTATCCGTAAGAACGGCAAATCCATCACTGGTACTGCACGACTTGTAATTTGTGCTGTTTGATATTTTCAGAGGAAAGCCTTCGCCGGAGATTTCGTCATCGGTATATCCGGAATTGTCAATCTTAAAATTCGGCATCCATCTTTCCCTTGAAACATACAGACCAAGTATTACTGTTAAAATAATAACAAAACCAAGAAATTTCTGAGTATTACGTTTTTTCTTTTTCCGCCTTCGCATCTCTGAAAAACTACTTCTGCTTACCTCTTCCATTTTTCCTCCTGAATATATCAGTAAAATACACGGTTCAGATAAAGTCCGTGTGCCTGTGCTGTTTTTCCGGCACATGTTCTGTCTGACTTTTTCATTATCTCCGGGATATCCTCAGGTTTTATCTTTCCTTCATTTACCCAGAGAAGAGTACCTACAATTATTCTGACCATATTGTATAAAAAACCGTCACCGCTTATAGTAACCGTCACAAGATTTCCGTTTCTGTCTATCGAAAGACTGTTTACCGTTCTGACTGTATTTGTCTTTTCCGAAGCCTGTGAACAGAAACTGCTGAAATCATGCGTCCCGACAAAATACCCCGCCGCCTTTCGCATAAGTTCAAGGTCCATTTGTCTGCGGTAATGGTACTGCAAATCTTCCGCAAAAGGATTTCTGCATTCACTGTTATGAATAAGATATACATATTCCTTGCCCTTGCAGGAGTATCTGGCATGAAAATCTTCATCTGCCTCCTCACATGAGAGAAGAGTTATATCTGAAGGAAGATAACCGTTTACCCCCCGGACAAAATTTCGTACTGGTATTTCCCGGTCAGTTTTAACTGAAAAACAGTATGCATTTGCATGGACACCTGTATCTGTTCTTGAACATCCGATAATCTCCGTCGGAGTATTAAGAACACGGGAAACGCATTTTTCAACTACTTCCTGTACAGTAACTGCATTATCCTGTCTCTGATATCCGTGATAGGCTGTACCTTTGTACGCCATAATTACTTTTAGGTTTCTCAAATCTTTATACCCGCTTTTTTTATTTTTTTGAATATTTGCTCAGAGTTTCCTGAAGTTCTGAAAAAGCACTGCCTTTTTTCTTGTTCCTGCCGCTTCCAAGCATAGCCGATACCATAGCAATAGCCTCCTCGCGGGACATCTTTTTTTCTTCAGAAGTATCTTCAGGTGCCGCGTCTTCTGAAACAGTATTTTCCTCAGCAGATTTTTCTTCTGACTCTGTATCTTCCCCGGCAGGTTTCTCCTCTGAGACAGTATCTTCCACTGGCTGTTCTGCAATTACGTCATCAACTGTGACATCTTCAAACGGATTTTCAGCTATCTTTTTTGCAAGTGCTATCCGTTCTTCTTCAGTAAGAACTCTTTCAGGCTTTGGCGAAGAATTCCCGACGGAATATTCGTCACAGAGTGCGCGAAAAAATCTGTCCGGTGCTTCTTCATCAACCTTATGCTTTTCAAGCCTGTGAAGAAGCAGGAATACAGCAAATACAGGAATGGATATTAACATAATCAAAAGAATTATAAACAGAGTCTTCAATCAGAACACCTCATTTCATTTTTCTGTCAATAAAAAATACAGCTGCAAGAAAAAAGAAAGAAACAACAAGAGACGCTATATCCGCAGGTCCTGTTTTAAGCTGTTTCATCCTGGTTCTGCCTTCTCCGCCGCGGTAGCATCTGCACTCCATTGCAAGAGCAAGTTCCTCAGCACGCCTGAATGCTGAAATGAACAACGGAACAAGCACTGGTACAATGGCTGCTGCACGTTCCTTCAGACTGCCGTTTTCAAAATCAGCACCCCTTGCTTTCTGAGCTGATATTATTTTTTCAGTTTCCTCTATGAGCGTCGGTATAAATCTGAGTGAAATGGTCATCATCATAGCAAGTTCATGAACAGGAAACTTAAAAATCTTCAGCGGTGACAGAAGTTTTTCCATCGCACCCGTCAGTTCAACAGGTGATGTTGTATAGGTCAGAACTGAAGAACCGACAATAAGTGAAACGACCCTGAGGAGCATGAAAACCGCATTTTTTACCCCTTCGTCAGTTATACTGATAAAGGCAAATCTGAAAATCTCCTCTCCTTCAAAGAAAAACATATTCAGTACTGCTGTAATGACAAGAACAGGGACGACAGGCTTAAGACTTTTAACCATAAGTGAAGGTTTAAGGGCAGTCAGTGCATACGAAAGCAGCATAAATGCTATTCCTGTCATAAGAGACCAGATGGTGTCCGCTGCAAAAATCATAACAATAAAAATCATAGTTATGATAATCTTGAATCTTGCATCAAGCCTGTGAACTATACTTTTTCCCGGAAAATACTGGTCTATTGTTATATCCTTCAGCATCCGGAATCACCGCCTTTTTCAGCAAGGTATTCAAGTATCATCTTTACTGCATGATCCACTGTATATACTTCATCCTTAAATATGATATTTTCTTTTCTGAGCAGTTCAAACACCTTTGTAATCTGCGGAACGTCAAGTCCCATAGCGGAAATCTGATCTGCTTTTGAGAAAACCTCAGGAGTCCTGTCGTGACAGAAGAGTCTTCCTCTGTTCATAACAATGATTCTGTCTGCCAGACCTGCCATATCCTCCATACTGTGTGAAACAACAATAACTGTGCATCCTGAACTTCTGCAGTATGATTTTATAATTTCAAACACTGATCTGCGTCCACGCGGATCAAGTCCCGCTGCCGGTTCATCAAATATAATAACCTCCGGTTTCATCGCCATTACTCCGGCAATAGCAACCCTTCTTTTCTGACCGCCTGAAAGTTCAAAAGGCGATCTGTTAAGCATTTCCCTGCCTATCCCGAAAAGATCAGCAGCTTCAAGAACCCTGTTCTTTATCTCAGCGTCATTAAGCTTCATATTTTTCGGACCGTAAGCAATGTCCTTGTAAACAGTATCCTCGAAAATCTGGTACTCAGGATACTGAAATACGAGACCAACCCTGAATCTCAGACCCGGCATTATCTTTCCGTTTTCCCATATGTCCTTTCCGTCAAGAAATATCTTTCCTGAAGATGGCTTGAGAAGTCCGTTGAAATGCTGTATGAGAGTGGATTTTCCTGAACCGGTATGACCTATTACTCCGGTTATACCGCCTTTTTCTATCTCAAGCGAAACATCATCAACTGCTTTTCTCTCGAACGGTGTCCCGCTGCCATATATATAAGTCAGGTTTTCTGTTTTCAGTATACTCAAGATTTTCCTTCCTTCAATACGAAAGCAAGTGCTGCTGCACATTCTTCCTCTGTAAGAATCTGCGGATCAAGATCAAATCCGTATCTGTTAAGTTTATGTACAAGTTCCGTAACCTGCGGAACATCGAGTCCCGTTTTTTTCAGGATATCGACATGGGAAAAGACCTGTTTCGGAGTGCCGTCAAGGATTGGCTTTCCCTCATCAATTACAATCACACGGTCCGCTCTTACTGCTTCATCCATATAATGCGTTATGAGTACAACTGTTATGCCGTACCTTTCACCAAGCATACGGATTGTCCTCATAACATCCTTTCGTCCTGCAGGATCCAGCATCGCCGTAGGCTCGTCAAGGACGATGCACTCAGGACGCATGGCAATTATTCCTGCAATGGCGATACGCTGTTTCTGACCACCCGAAAGCATACCGGGTGAATGGTCACGATACTCGTACATTCCGACAGCTTTAAGCGCCTCATCAACCCTTTCCCTTATCTCAGCAGGAGGAACCCCTGTATTTTCAAGTCCGAAAGCAACATCTTCCTCAACCACAGCAGCTACTATCTGATTATCCGGATTCTGAAAAACCATGCCCACATTCTGTCTGATGTCATATAGTTTTCCTTCGTCGGAGGTATCCATACCAAACACATTCATACTGCCTTTTGTCGGAACAAGTATAGCGTTCGTAAGTCTTGCAAATGTTGATTTTCCGGAACCGTTATGTCCAAGCAGTGCTGTAAATTCACCACGCTTTATGTCAATGTTTATTTCTTTGAGAATCTCTTTTCCCTGTTCATAGGAAAAGCAGAGATTTTTCGAAGAAATTATATTTTCAGCTGACAAAAGTTTCACTCCAAATCTATTTCTGCCAGATTGCAGTTGAACCACACGGCAGTGCCATATTACTTGATTTTACCGGAAGCCCTATCTCATCAGAGGTTACGGAGCCGCCAAATTTTTTTACAAGTATGCTGTCGAGTATGTATGCCATAACGGCCGGTGATAAACCTGTTGTATAGCTGTTAAGCAGGAAAAACAAAGGCTTTTCCGTAAGAACCTGCGAACAGAGTTCAACAAGATCATAGATACTGTCCTCAAGTTTCCAGATCTCACCGCCTGAACCTCTGCCGTATGAAGGAGGATCCATTACTATTCCGTCATATTTTTTACCGCGTCTTATCTCGCGTTTGACAAATTTTTCACAGTCATCAACAATCCATCTTACCGGTTTGTCTGAAAGTCCCGAGAGCTGTGCATTTTCCCGGGCCCATGCTACCATTCCCTTTGAAGCATCAACGTGACATACTGAAGCTCCTGCCTCGGCACACGCAAGAGTCGCTCCTCCGGTGTATGCAAAAAGATTAAGTATGTTCACATCTGAACCGCTTTCTCTGATTTTGTCACGCATAAAGTCCCAGTTCACCGCCTGTTCAGGAAAAAGTCCTGTATGCTTGAAACCTGTAGGCTTTATCTTAAAGGTAAGATTACCGTATGACATCTTCCATGAGCCCTGCGGTTTGCTGTTTCTGTATTCCCAGCTTCCGCCTCCGCTTGATGAACGGTGATAGTGTCCGTCGGCACTGTTCCACAGATTTTCATTTTTAGGAGTTTTCCAGATAATCTGCGGGTCAGGTCTTATAAGCTTAACTCCGTTCCAGTCCTCAAGTTTTTCTTCTGATGATGTATCAAGAATGGAGTATTGTTCCCATTTTTTTGCTATTCTCAAATCAAAACCTCCGGTTAATTTATTTTGTAATATTCAGAACAGGCTCTCTGCTTGTCTGTTCTTTTATTTTTTCTGATATTTCTATCGCATATTTGTTTATTTTCTCAAAGCTTTTTCCTTCAACCATAACTCTGATTAAAGGATCCACTCCGGCTTCCCTTACAAAAATCCTGCCGTCATCGCCGAGACCGTACTGTCTCTGTTCAATCAGGTCAGTTATATTGTGATTGTTTTTCCACAGTTCCTTATACTGAGGGAGAATATTTACGTTTATCATTACCTGCGGATACTTTACCATAACGGATGCCAGTTCAGAGAGTTTTCTGCCTGATTTTTTCAGTGCGTCAAGCAGTTCCATACCTGTAAGGAGTCCGTCTGCTGTAGTTGAAAGTTCAGGAAGAAGAACCTTGCCGTTCTGTTCCCCGCCAAGACTGTATCCGCCGTCAAGGAGTTTTTCTGTGATACACTTTTCTCCCGGTTTGGAGGTAATTACATCTATTCCGTTATCAGATGCAAAGTGTTTGAAACCCAGATTGGACATGTCCGTAATGACCACAGTATTCTTTTTCAGTTTTCCTTCTCTTTTGTAGTGAGATGACAGTATCGACATAATCTGATCTCCGTCAATTATATCACCGTTTTCATTCAGGGCAAGACATTTTCCCACATCTCCGTCAAATACAAGTCCTATATCAGCACGTTTTTCTCTTATCGTTCTCGCCATCATACCAGTGTGAAGAACACCGCAGCGATTGTTTATATTTGTACCGTCAGGTCTGTTGTTAAACATAAAGCATTTTACTCCCAGTGCAGAAAAAAGCTTTTCAGCAGTCTGTGAGGCACAGCCGTTGGCACAGTCTATCACCGCTCTCATTCCGGTAAAATCATATCTTCCGAGTTTCAGAAGATGACGTATATAGTCCCATTCGGCATTTTTATACTCTGTCACAGTACCGACTTTATTATGTGATACAAGACTCTCCTCTGTGCCGCTTGCAGCTATTCTTTCCATCTCGTCTTCAACGTCCTCAGGTATTTTGTATCCTGCACCTGAGAAAAATCTTAGTCCGTTCTTCTCATAGCTGTGGTGTGATGCGGTTATCATTACACCAGCATCAGCCTTGTTCTGTCTGGTAAGATATGCGACTGCTGCTGAAGGCACCACACCAAGTTTTGCAACATCTGCCCCTGCTGAACAAATGCCGGCTACAAGTGCATTTTCGAGTATTTCGGAAGAAATTCTTGTATCTCTTCCGACAAATACAGTCAGTTTCCGCTGCAGCTTCTTTGAAAGTGCCAGAACAAGTGCTCTTCCGGTCTGCATTACCATTTCACATGTTATTTCTGTTATAGCAGTTCCGATTATTCCCCCTGCTGCAAGTAATCCGTCCATGTCAGAACCAGTCCTTTCTTCAGAATGACAGCTGTCCGTTATTTTCCTGTTCGCTGCTGCATTTTATACCAAGATGCTCGTATGCAAGCTTTGTTGCACAGCGTCCCCTCGGAGTTCGTGAAAGAAATCCAAGCTGCATAAGAAACGGTTCACACATATCCTCAAGTGTGACCGCTTCCTCACCAATTGCTGATGCAAGTGTATCAAGTCCCACAGGCCCGCCGTTGTATCCGTTAATGATCATGCTGAGCATTCGTTTGTCTATGCTGTCAAGTCCGAGTGAATCTATCTCGAGACGGTCAAGTGCAATGGAGGCAATCTCCTTTGTGATTATTCCGTCTCCTATAACGTCCGCAAAATCGCGCACTCTCTTGAGAAGTCTGTTTGCTATACGCGGGGTTCCGCGTGCTCTGCCTGCAATCTCTGCAGCTCCATCAGGTTCGCATGGAATTCCGAGTATCATGCTGCTTCTTCTGATAATGTCACAAAGCTGCTCCTTATTGTAAAGCTCCAGTCTTAAAACCACTCCGAAACGGTCACGAAGAGGAGGAGTGAGCTGTCCTGCTCTGGTTGTGGCACCCACAAGGGTAAACTTCGGAAGGTCTATACGTATCGACCTTGCTGAAGGTCCTTTTCCTATCATGATATCCAGCACATTGTCCTCAAGTGCCGGATAGAGTATCTCTTCTATCGACCTTGAAAGACGGTGTATCTCGTCTATGAAAAGCACGTCATTTTCCGAGAGATTGGTAAGAAGTGCAGCCAGGTCACCAGGTTTTTCTATTGCAGGACCTGAAGTAATACGCAGGTTTGACCCCATCTCATGTGCTATGATGCCTGAAAGTGTGGTTTTTCCGAGTCCCGGAGGACCATATAAAAGAACGTGGTCAAGTGGTTCATTTCTTCTTTTTGCAGCTTCTATATAAACAGCGAGATTCTCCTTTGCCTTGTCCTGACCGATGTATTCGGCAAGGCATTTAGGTCTCAGGGAAAGCTCGATGTCATTATCGTCATTTGTAACCTCAGGCGTTACCACCCTGTTGTCAAAATTAATCTCACTTGTTTCAATCAACTATCTCACCCCTGCCTGTTCATTTTCTGTGCGATTATCTTAAGAGCCTGTCTGATAAGTTCAGAGGAAGGAAGGGAAGAATCAAGCCCTGACAAAACAGGGGCGATTTCTGACTGTGTATATCCAAGTACAAGAAGTGCGGAAAATGCCTCACTGACTGAAGAGCCGTCCGCTGCAGCCACAACCGGACTGCTTCCCGCCTCTGAAAGATCTATATTTTCCTTAACTATCTTATCCTTGAGTTCAAGTACTATCCTCTGAGCTGTCTTTGCACCTATTCCCTTTGTTTTTGTAAGTGTTTTGCTGTCCTCGGAAGCAACCAGAAGAGCAAACTTCTCAGGGTTGAAGTCAGAGAGTATGGAGAGTGCCGCCTTCGGTCCCACACCGGAAACAGAGATAAGCATCTTAAAGCAGTTAAGCTCCTGCTGTGATGAAAAACCAAAAAGTTCAACATTATCCTCCCTCACATGAAGGTAAGTATAAAGTGTTACCTCACTTCCGGTTTCACTCAGTGATGCCAGTGTCTGAAGCGTGGTCCTGCACGCATATCCCACTCCTCCGCATTCAACGACAGCAAGTTCATTTTCCTTGTGTATAAGTTTTCCTCTTACGCTGTATATCATATCGTTTCCTCATCTTTATCTGAATAAATTTCTGTCTTTCATATCAAGTCCGTTCGAACAGTGTCCGTGGCAGATTGCTATGGCAAGTGCGTCAGCAGTATCATCCGGTTTAGGAACCTCCGCAAGTTTGAGAATACGCTTTGTCATATCCATAACCTGCTTTTTTTCCGCCTTTCCGTAGCCCACAACGGACTGTTTCACCTGAAGCGGTGTGTACTCGAAAACAGGAAGATCTTTCCGTGCTGCGGCAAGGTTGATTACTCCTCTTGCCTGTGCAACATCAATCGCCGTTTTCTGATTAGTGGTAAAATAAAGCCTTTCTATCGCCATACAGTCCGGCCTGTATTTTTCAATAATATATTCCATATCGTCAAATATACTTTTCAGCCGCCCGTTAAAGTCAGTATGCGCTTCAGTAAATATCGCACCGTACTCGACCGGAACGAACCTGCTTTTATTGTAATCAAGGATACCAAAGCCTACTATTGCATATCCCGGATCTATACCAAGTATTCTCAAAATCTGTACCCCGCTGAAAATTTTATAAATAGCCATTTTTTATTATAACATATACAGCACTGTTTTTCAATTGAAATGAAAAATTTTCGTAATGCAGAGAGAGGGCTGACTTTAACACCGCTCCTCCATAATAATCAGGTGACAATATCTGCTTCCTTTTGCGGTTTTTCCGTACAGATTTTTTCCGGCATATAAAAAAGAGGCGTAAATCACGATGTTGCGTGATCTGCGTCTCTTTTTTTGTCAGCTGTCAAATTCGAATTGTAGTATATTTCAAATAGCCTGTAAAGTATTTTTTACTTTATCCCCAGTTTTTCACTGCCTCAGAATAATACTCAATAAGCATAGGCTTTGAAAGACTGTTTATATCAACATTTTCTGAAATTTCATCTTTTCCGAAAACAAACATTGCTTTAGCATTATCCGATGTAAGATACTTCGTAGGGACAGTTATCTCACTTTCTGACGGAATTTTGCTGAAAGAAGCCATATTAAATCCCCAGTCGCCAAATGCAGGAACCTGAAGATGATATGGAAGAACACAGAAGCCTTCACTTTCAAGAGTTTTATTTATACACCAGAATGCGTTAGGTGCATAATACGGACTTGTGGACTGAACTGACATTATTCCGTTCGGACTCAGATGACTGCCGCAAAGTCTGTAGAAAATATTTGTGTAAAGTTTATTAAGTGTATCGTTGTTAGGATCAGGCAGGTCAACAAGTATGACATCGAAAAGTTTATCCGTTTCCTCAAGATAGCGGTATGCATCATTTATTACTATTTCAAGACGGTCACTGCTCAGTGAATTTTCATTCAGAGCTGTAATATTCGGATTTTCAGAACAGAGCTTTATCATCTCTTCATCAAGATCAACGAGAGTTATATTTACATTGTCATATTTCAGAAGTTCACGTACAGCAAGTCCGTCACCTCCGCCGAGAACAAGGACTTCTTCTGCATTTTCAGCACGTGACATCGGCATATGTACAAGTGCCTCATGATAGCGGTATTCATCTGTTGAACAGAACTGAACATTTCCGTCAATAAAAAGTCTGAGATCATCACGATGCTTTGTCATTACGATATGCTGGTACTTCGTATGAGTCGAAAGAATAACATTATCCCTGTAAAGTCCGTTTTCAACAAAACGGGAAATATTATCGGAAAATATCGAACCGCAAAGCATTACTGCAAACAGTGCTGAAACGAGTATCTTATAGAAATTTGCGTCCTTTATTCTCTTGTGATACCTGAATACTATAAGCCCTGCAGCAAAAATATTCATACTTCCTGTAAGAAATGCCGTCGCAAAATACCCAAGATGCGGAAGCATGAGTAAAGGAAATGCTATGGATCCTACCAGACCGCCTATATAGTCAAAACTGAATATGGATGAAATAGTTACACGAAGATTTTCATTGTCATTTTCTATAATACGTGTAAGAAGCGGAATTTCAATACCGACAAGTGTGCCGATAAGAATAATCCATATGTACATAATCAGCTGATACTGTTCCAGATAAAGATTTGCAAGAAAAAGCACCAGTGAACAGACACCGCCGAGTATACCTACGCCAATCTCAACACACACAAATTTGTTAAAAAGGTCTTTGCGTATATACTTTGATAAAAATGAACCAAGTCCCATCGCACACATATACAGGCCTATTGTAATAGAGTACTGCAGAGTAGTATCCCCTGCAAGATATGAGCTCACAGCACTTATTATGAGTTCATAACACATGGAACAACCCGATATAATAAGTGTAGTGAGCATCAGAAGCCTGTATTTTTTAGCCATAAATAACACCGCTGATTATGGCTGCGAGTCCGACAAAAATTCCACAGACCATTATTCCGGCCGCTTCATTTCCTTCTCCTATTTCTTTATTAAGATTATACTGTTTATGAAAGAAATTAACTGTAAAATATCCTGCTATAAAAAATATTATTCCGACAGCAAAATATATCACACTGCTGAATATTCCGCTTAATAAATTCTCCTCTATAACCTCTGCAGCAGGTGACATTATTGCTGCACGAAGAATTATACCTATTCCTGCAAATGAACCTGCTGAAAGCCAGCCAACGGCCTTGTTTCCTTTTTTTATCTCTGTAGGAAAATGACATGGTACCGCAAGGTCAATGAGAAAATTCCCCAGAATCATAAGAATAATTCCCAAAACACAGTAAATCGCTGTTGTAATAATATCATATAAAAAATCCATTTTATATACCTCCGTTAAAATTATTTACCATAATTCGTTCCGCCGCCTGAAAAACTTCTTGTATTAACGCTGTTCTGACGAATACTGCTGGAATATGATTTGAAAGTGTCAGAAACACTTGTATCCAAACCAGTGTCATCATATGAATAATACGGTGATGTACCGCTTCTGTATCTCGAAGAATCTTTTGTGTATGCCATAGTATAATAGAATCTTCGGTAATATCTGTGTGTACGCCTTCTGGAATGATAAGGAGTGCTGTCGTTATAGTATGCATACTTTCTGCTTGAAACCTGAACAAGAGTACCGCCTTCTTCAGATGTATAAACGAGACAGTATTCCTTTTTGGTCATTATACCTACCGAAGAATCCTCATCTTCGGTATTCTGCTGAACGCCTTCAGTTTTTCCTTCAATTTTTCTTATAATATCTTTTGCCGCTTCATCAACACTGTATGAAGTGGAATAAACATTTGCCTTCTGCTTTTCCTTTCCCGTAACAGAAGTTACATAACTGTAGTTTACAGAATCGCTAAGATACTTGTCGATACCTGATGAAAAGTTCAATACACCAAGTCCGGCTGCAGTAAGTATAAAAGGCATAAGTAAAACTATAATAACAGCAATACAACCGGCAGAACATCCCTTCTTTCCGGAAGATGAAGCCGAATGCTGACCAGTATTCCCGAGATTAATTATTTCTTCCGGCTCCAGATAATATCCGGTTGAAAATTCTGTTCCGTCACTCCACCTTTCAACAGAAAAAATATTTTCTTCTGTCTGATCCTCATATTCCTCAAAATATGCACACTCCCCCAGATCGACATCAACATTTCCCTTTGAACCCGCAACGCGCTGCGTCCCTTTATCAACAAGATGATATCCGGGGACTGAGTTGTATCTGACCATTTCGGAAATAGAATACTCTCTGTAATGCTCATCAATACTCAGCCACTTTTCCCGTCCGTCAGAGGTGCTTCTGAGACGGTATTCCTGCCATACACAATTGTCAGCAGGGTTACAGTATGTTATTACACCAATAACACCGTATATCTCCTGTCTCTTATACACATCTGACGCTGCCGACGATACTCCTTGTGTA
>CAMCOJ010000023.1 GCA_945876405.1 uncultured Ruminococcus sp. | reverse complement strand
TGAGGATATATTGTTTTTTTCTGTATACGCAGTGTTTATCACATCATTCACCTATGCCGCCGCACGCTCCGAATTCCGTTTCTTCTATATCACCGGAAATCTTATCGGTTTTTCTGCCTACTGTTTTACATTTGGAAAAATCCTGACCAGGCTGGCTGTAAAAGTAAATCTCCGCATAAAAAGTATATTAAAAAAACATGGTTTAAAATAAAAATTATCCCGAAACTATTGAATGAAACAAAATTTTGTAGTATAATTAAGAGGTATAAACAGATTATCATAAAGGAAAGTGATACAAATTGGGTAATAAAAGTACCGGAAAGAGCTTCCTCAGGATATGCACCAGGATTATAGTTATTGTATCCGTTATTGCATGTTTTGTATCAATAGTCTTTACTCAGGCTTCCCTTGCAGAAAAACGTGAAGAACTTCATCAGCTCGAATTAAAAACCGAGGAGATATGCAGTCAGAACGAAGAGTACCAGCGCTTGTTCAACGATGATGATATAAACAGCTACAAGGAAAAACTCGCTATAGAAAACATGAACTATGCTTATCCAAACGAAATCAGATTTTATGATACATCAAGAAACTAAGTATATTTAAGCAGGAGGATACTATTTTTTTATGTCGCTCGAAACAGGAAAAATTTATGACGGAAAGGTTCGCAATATCGCACCATACGGTGCATTTGTCGAAGTAAATCTTGATGGAAAAGTTCATACGGGTATGGTCCATATCTCTGAAATTTCAAACACATACGTAAATGAAATCAGAGACCATCTGACGGAAGGTCAGGAAGTTAAGGTTAAAGTTCTTAATGTCGATGAAAACGGTAAGATCAGTCTTTCAATAAAAAAGGCATCCGAATCACCTGCTCCGAAGCCGAGAACTCAGCGAAACAATAACCAGAGAGTCAATAACCAGAGAAGCTTTAACGGCAATGGAAACAACGGTTTCAGCAAAGAGGGTTTTACACCGGCAAACCGTCAGCCAGTCGCAGAAAAACCTCAGACATCTGAAAGCTCTTTTGAAGAGATGCTCTCAAAGTTCAAGCAGAGCAGTGAAGAAAAAATGAGCGACCTTAAAAGAAATATGGACGGCAAACGCCGAAACACCAAACGAATCAGATAAAAAATCAGCCACATACAAACCGTATGTGGCTGATTTTTTATACACCGCACTCATCATAGTCTTTCCATTTTTCATCATATTCACGATGCTGCTTTGTCCTAAGCAGTATAAAAGCAACTGTGCCTATAACTACTGCAAATGACAAAAGTACTGACGTGAATGTACTGAGTATCAGTGCTTTCTCCTGTACTTTTTTCATTATGTGTCCTTTCCTGAAAATCCTCAAATTTACCCCAAAATCAATATCACCCGACATTTTTCTCAAAGCCGGGTGAAATTTAATTATTCTGCTGAAGTATTTGCTTCAATATAGTTCACAATATCGCCAACAGTCTTGATAGCTTCAACATCGCTGTCCGGGAATTCAAGATCAAATTCGCTTTCGATTGTCATGATAAGGTCAACTACATCGAGTGAATCCGCATGAAGATCTTCTGTGATAGAAGATTCCATCTTAATTGATTCTGCATCTGCATCTAACTGGTCAGCAATAATTTCCTTAAGTTTGTCAAAAACCATTATGATTTCCTCCGTATATTATATTGTTTTATATTATAATGGCGTTATTCACCAAAATAAACATGTTTACTTACTGTCGAGTAATTCTTCCTTCTGACGGATTTCGAACTCGCCAATTTTTCTAAATTTAGTATATCGTTCATTGAGTAAAACGTCAATACTTTTTTGAGATTTTTCCGCTATCACACCTAACAAATATTCTTTGATATTTTCAGCAGTTTTGCACAAATCAACATGTGCACCGCCTATCGGCTCGTCTATTATATGCTCAGCAATGCCAAGTCGCACCATATCCTCTGCTGTTATCTTCATCATATTGCAGGCATCTTTTTCCCTTGAAGCATCCTTCCAGAGTATACTGGCAAAACCTCTCGGAGAAATAACCGAGTAAAGTGAGTTTGAAAGCATTGCAAGTTCATCGCACACACCCAGTGCAAGTGCACCGCCGCTTCCTCCTTCACCAAGCACTACAGAGATGACAGGAGTTTCGAGTTTCATGAATTCACATATATTTTTTGCTATTGCTTCACCCTGCCCCCTCTCCTCAGCCTCTACACCGCAGAATGCACCCGGTGTATCGATAAAGCATACTACAGGTCTGTGGAACTTCTCAGCCTGTCTCGCAAGTCTGAGAGACTTTCTGTAGCCTTCCGGATGCGGCATGGCAAAGTTTACTTTTTTATTCTCGTTTAGATTTCTGCCCTTTACATGCGAGATAACAGTAACCGGTCTTCCCTCAAGCATGGCAAGACCACAGAGCATCGCAGAATCATCACCATAACAACGGTCACCGTGAAGCTCATAAAACTCATCAAAGAGATAAGGAATATAGTCATTTATCGTAGGATGCTCCTTATGCCTGATAAGCTGAAGCCGTTCCCACGGTGTCAGTGTATTTACACATTCATTCATTATTTTCAGAGCCCCCTGTTAATTTTCTTCCGGACGGTAGTTGTGGAGAATCATAAGATGTGAGAGCACGCTTCTCATCTTCTTTCTCTCAGCAATCATGTCAACAAAGCCCTTCTCAAGCTGAAACTCCGCAAGCTGAAAATCATCAGGAAGTCTCTGCTTTATAGTTCCTTCGATTACTCTTCTTCCTGCAAATCCTACAAGAACCTTAGGTTCGGCTATGATTATGTCTCCAAGAGAGGCAAAGGAAGCTGTAACACCACCTGTAGTAGGATCCGTAAGAACTGTTATATAGAGCTGACCTGCTTCACTGTGTCTGGCAACGGCACCTGATGTTTTTGCCATCTGCATAAGTGAAACCATCCCCTCCTGCATTCTTGCTCCGCCTGATGCAGTAAATGCAATAAAAGGAATCTTATTCTCCGTTGCATACTCAATGGCACGCGTGATTTTTTCGCCAACCACACTTCCCATAGAAGCCATCATGAATGACGCATCCATAACAGCTATAACAACTCTGATTTTTCTTATACGGCACTCTCCTGTGATAACAGCATCATTGATACCGGTCTGTTCACGAAGTGCCTCCTGCTTCTTTTCATACCCCGGAAACTCGATAGGATTCTTACTTATCATATCCCTGTCAAATTCTTTAAAGGAGCCCTTGTCAGCCGTTATTCTGATTCTCTCCCTTGCTGAAAGTCTTCCGTGATAGTTACAGGAAGTACATACCTTGTTATTGCGTATATAATCATCTTCAAACATTGCGGTTCTGCAGCGCGGACACTTGAACATAATGTTCTCAGGTATTGTTGTATCTGAGACAACATCCTGTTCAGCTTCCTTACCGTTAAATCTGGTTTTTACCACTTTAAAGATATCTTCAAGCATCTTTTATGACTCCTCCTGTTTACCGGTTTTTACTTTTTCTCAAGAAATTTTTCAATAAAACCGACATCATAGGTACCTTTCTCAAAAGTACTGTTTCTGATAAGCTCAAGCTGGAATTCTATATTGGTGTCTATACCGCCTACTATGAATTCTGAAAGAGCCCATGACATTTTCTTAATGGCTTCCTCACGGGTATTTCCATGAACAATGAGCTTGGAAATCATTGAGTCATAGTAAGGTGTTATTGTATATCCCTGATAAACCGCACTGTCTACACGTACACCCGGACCGCCCGGGGTGTAGAGTGCTGTTATTGTTCCCGGACAAGGTCTGAAATTCTTTTCCGGACACTCGGCATTGATACGGCATTCTATGGAATGGCCTCTGAGTTTTATATCATCCTGAGTTATTCCAAGTTTCTCACCATTTGCTATCCTTATCTGAGTCTTTACAAGGTCAATACCAGTTACACTCTCTGTAACAGGATGCTCAACCTGAATTCTCGTATTCATCTCCATGAAGTAAAAATCATTGTTTTTGTCAACAAGAAATTCAATAGTTCCTACATTGTAGTAGTTACTTACCTTAGCGGCGGTTACAGCTGCCGCTCCCATTCTGGCACGAAGTTCATCTGTCATAACAGGACTAGGACTCTCTTCGAGTACCTTCTGATGTCTTCTCTGAAGCGAACAGTCACGCTCACCAAGGTGAACCACATTGCCATTTTTATCAGCAGCTATCTGAATCTCAATATGACGAGGACATTCGATAAACTTTTCAAGATAAACTGCGTCATCGCTGAAGAAATTCAGTGACTCCTGCTTTGCAGCAGTAATCTGTGCTTCGAGTTCAGCGGCACTGTTTACAACTCTTATGCCTCTTCCGCCACCACCGGCTGCTGCCTTGATAAGAACAGGATATCCTATTCTGTCAGCAAGTTCCGCTGCCTCTTCGAGAGACCTTATCTCTCCCTTTGAACCCGGAATTACAGGAACTCCTGCTTCCTCCATGGTTTTCTTGGCATTTGCCTTGTCACCGAGCATATCTATAGACTCAGGTGAAGGACCTATAAATGTTATTCCGCATTTTTCACAGATACGGGCAAACTTTGAGTTTTCAGAAAGAAATCCGAAACCAGGATGGACTGCATCAGCACCGGTAATCTCACATGCTGAGATTATCGCTTCAATGTTAAGATAACTCTTTGATGAATCAGCCGGTCCAATGCATACTGCCTCATCAGCAATCTGTGCATGAAGTGAACTTCTGTCTGCTGTGGAATAAACTGCTACAGTCCGGATACCGAGTTCACGGCATGCTCTTATAATTCTTACAGCAATTTCGCCGCGGTTGGCAATTAATATTTTTCTGAACATCTGTCTGCTCTCCGGTTTTTACTTTAATACAAAAGAGATTTCTGCAGTAACCGCCTTTTCGCCGTCAACATGGGCAACAGCCTTGCCTACGCCTACAGGTCCCTTAACCTTTATTATCTCAACTTCAAGAGTTACAACGTCACCAGGCACAACCATTCTTCTGAACTTAGCCTTGTCAACGCCGCCCAGGAACCCGATCTTGCCCTTGTGCTCATCAAGAGAAAGCATGGATACTGCACCAGCCTGAGCAAGCATCTCAATCAGAAGAACACCCGGAACTACCGGCTTTTCAGGAAAGTGTCCCTTAAACCAGAAGTCTTCCGCCTTGATGTACTTTTTAGCAACGATGCTTTTCCCTGGTTCCATCTCTACTATCTCATCTATAAGAAGGAACGGATCTCTGTGTGGAATAATTTCCTTAATCTGTTCCTGATTCATAAGTATACTCATTGTAAAATCATCCTGTCCTAATTATTTTATTATCATTATCGGCTGATCATATTCGACAGCTGATGCATTGTCTACAAGAATCTGCTGCACTGTACCTTCATACTCGCTCTGAATTTCATTCATAAGCTTCATTGACTCGATGATAAAGAGTACATCACCCTTATTTACATGATCTCCTACCTTTACAAAAGCAGGCTTTTCAGGTGAAGGTGAAGCATAAAAAGTACCAACGATAGGTGCCTTTACTGCATTTCCTGAAACGGCTTCAGCCTTAGGTGCTGTTTCTGCTGCAGGTTCAGTCTTCTGAACCGGAACCGGTTCTGCTGCAGAAATATGTTCCGCAGGCATCATAACAGGAGGCATCGGCGGAACAACCGGCATCGCGGAACATTTTCTGTCTGCAATTGTTATAGAACTGTCCTGGAGCTTAATCTCTATCTTTCCGAGCTTCTTATCTGAAACGAGCTCAGCAAGTTCCTTTATCTCTGCGAATGTAAGATTGCATATTGTTTTTTCAGACATAATTTCCTCCTACTTCACTGCCTTGAAACAAAGTGTTGCGTTATGACCACCAAAGCCAAGTGAGTTTGAAACTGCTGCTCTGACTTCCATTTTTATATTTCCTTCTGTACAGTAGTCAAGATCACACTCTTCATCAGGGACTTTGTAGCCTGCAGTCTTATGTACAAGACCGTTCTTTATCTGAAGTGCTGTTGCAACTGCTTCCACAGCACCTGCAGCACCAAGAAGATGACCAAGCATTGACTTTGTTGAATTAATCTTAAGCTTTTCAGCATGAGCACCGAAAGCCTTCTTTATAGCTGTTGTTTCGTATTTGTCATTAAGACCCGTTGATGTACCGTGTGCATTTACATAATCAACGTCTTCAGGTTTAAGCCCTGCTTCTGTATATGCATTTACAATTGCACGTGCAGCTGCATCTCCTTCCGGTGAAGGTGATGTCATATGATAAGCATCTCCTGTCGCACCATAACCTGCAACTTCGGCATAAATTTTCGCACCTCTTGCAACAGCGTGTTCATACTCTTCGAGAACAAGCATAGCACTTCCTTCACCGAGAACGAAACCGTTTCTTTCCTTGTCAAAAGGAATTGAACATCTCTCAAGGTCTGTTGATCTTGAAAGCGCCTTCATATTGTTGAATCCTGCAAGTGCAAACTTTGTTATACAGCTTTCTGTACCGCCGCAGAGTGCCGCATCCATGTAACCGTCCTTGATCTTACGGAAAGCTTCACCGATGGCATGAGTTGAAGAAGCACATGCTGTAACTGTGGCAAAGTTATCGCCCTTGAACCCTGTCTTCATTGCAATAGTACCTGCAGCCATGTTTCCTATCATCATAGGCACATAGAAAACTGATATCTTGCCAGGCCCCTTTTCAAGGAACTTTTCATATTCCTGAGTTGTAAGTTCAAGTCCTCCGATACCGCAGCCAACTATTACTCCTACTCTGTACGGGTCAAGGTCCTTAAGATCAGAACCGCAGTCTCTCATAGCTTCCATAGCAGCTGTTACAGCAAACTGTGTGAATCTGTCCGTACGGCGCTGCTCTTTTTTATCTATACATTCATCAGGTACAAAATCCTTTACCTGACTTACTATCTTTACGTCAAAATCTTCTGTGTCAAATTTATCTACATACGAAAAACCGAGTTTTCCTTCAGAAATACTGTTCCAGAATTCGTCCTTGTTCTTTCCAAGGGAGTTTACCGTACCCATTCCTGTTATAACTACTCGTCTCAAAAACTACATCTCCTTATAATCAATTTACTCAAAATCACATCGAAAGTCCGCCGGAAATTTCAATTACCTGTCCTGTCACATATGAAGCATCATCTGAAAGGAGGAATGCAACTACATTTGCAACTTCTTCAGCCTTGCCGTATCTCCTCATAGCAACAGCACTGAGAATGCCCTTCTTCTGTTCTTCCGTAAGCTTATCTGTCATAGGAGTTTCAATAAATCCAGGTGCTACTGCATTTACGTTGATTCCTCTTGAACCAAGTTCCTTGGCAGCTGACATGGTCATACCGATGATGGCAGCCTTTGAAGCTGAGTAGTTGAACTGACCCGGATTTCCGTGAACACCTGCAACTGATGAAAGGCTTACTACCTTTCCGCTTCTCTGCTTGATCATAACAGCACTGACATGCTTCATCATATTGTAAACACTCTTCTGGTTTACTGCTATTACACTGTCATATGCCTCTTCAGACATTCTTACAAGAAGTCCGTCACGTGTGATACCTGCGTTATTTACAAGACAGTCAATTGTTCCGAAACGTTCCTTTACCGCATCTACCATTGATCCGCACTGTTCATAATCTGATACATCAGCGATATAGCATTCTGCTTCAACGCCGTATCCGCGGAGTTCTTCGGCAAGCTGATTTCCCTGACTGTCAACCTGATCCTGATTGATACAGTTAATTGCAATGTTTATTCCGTCCTTTGCAAGTCTTCTTGCAATAGCTGCACCGATACCCTGAGCAGCTCCTGTGATAATAGCTGTTTTTGCCATATGTTTATCCTCCGTTTCAAATTATTAATATTCCATGCAGACTGCACCGTATGTGAGTCCTGCTCCGAAACCGACAAGAACCAGTCTGTCGCCTCTCTTTACCGCACCTGTTTCAACAGCTTCCGTAAGAGCTATCGGTATGCTTGCACTTGATGTGTTGCCGTATTTTTCTATATTGACATAAAACTTATCCATATCTGCACCAAGTTTTGATGCTGCAGTCTGGATAATCCGGATATTTGCCTGATGAGGAATAATCATGTCAATGTCCTCAACAGTAAGTCCCGCCTTTTCAAGAACCGTCTCAACCGCATGCGGCATCATTGAAACTGCAAACTTGTAAACTTCCTTGCCGTCCTGAAAAAGCTGACCCTTTTCTGCCGGATCAGTCCGGGGAGCAACGCCCTTGAGTTCAAAAAAAGGATTAGGAACAGGATGAACACTTACAGCTCTCAGAAATTCAGCACCGCTTCCGTCTGCCCCGAGAAAACTGCTGAAGCTGCTTTCTGAAGATCCGATAACAGCAGCCGCTGCCCCGTCACCAAAAAGAACACATGAAGCCCTGTCGTTATAGTTGGTTACTTTTGAAAGTTCCTCAGCACTTACTATCAGAACATTTCTTACCGAGTCAGAAGCAAGATATTTCTGAGCCATATCCATTGCATATACAAAACCTGAGCACGCACAGTTTATATCAAATGCCATGCATCCGTTCATACCAAGCTCTCTCTGAATATAGCAGGCTGTAGACGGGATAAGTGTGTCAGGTGTTACAGTCGTACAGATAATGAGATCTATCTCATTCTTTGAGATGCCGGACTTTTCTATTGCTTTTTCTGCGGCAAGGCTGCCGATTTTCCATGTTGGCATATCAAGAGCACAGTGTCTTGTTTTTATTCCTGTTCTTGTTGTAATCCATTCGTCACTTGTTTCTATAAATGACGTAAAATCGTCATTTGTAATTACTGTTTCAGGAACATATGAAGATATGCCTAAAATTTTTATACCCTGCAATAAAATTTCCTCCCGTATAGATTGTTTTATTTATCATTTTGTGTTATGATTATAGATGTGATTTATTTAATCAGTTCCCTGTAACAAATATTTCCTTGATACGCGGGAATACTCAACTTCTATTTTAAACTATTTTTTGAACATTTGCAACTAAACAGCCGACTAATAATATTATGGCAACCAAATTTTAAAGATTTTGTAAAAAATCAAATTGGTTCAGTAACAAAAATAGTGCACTTTGACAACAGGAAAGGATAATTTTTATGAACATAATTTTATTTGCAGGACAGGGCGCACAGTATTCAGGTATGGGAAAGGACATATTTGAAAGCTTCCGTTCAGCACAGGCAGTACTTAAAACAGGCTCAGGGATTCTCGGATATGACCTTGAAAAGGTTTGCTTCGACGAAAACTTTACAGAACTCTCCAGAACTCTGTATGCACAGCCGGCTATCATGGCTATGGAGCTTATGTGCTTTGAAGCAGCAAAGGAAAAGGGGCTTGTATTCGATGCCGTTGCAGGTCATTCCCTTGGTGAATACGCAGCACTTGCTGCTTCAGGTATTGTAAGCCTCGAAGACGGTTTCAGAATTATAAAGGCCCGTGCTGAAGCTTTTGACAGAGTTGCCTCATCTGCTGACGGAAAGATGGCTGCTATACTCAAACTTACAGCAGATCAGGTACGCGAAGTATGCGAATCTGTGGATGGTTATGTTGTACCTGTAAACTACAACAGCCCTGCACAGACAGTTATTGCCGGAGAAACAGCCGCTGTTGAGGCTGCATGTGAAAAATTCTCTGCCATGAAGGCGAGAGTAGCTCCGCTTAACACAGAGTCTGCGTTCCATTCAGAAATAATGAAACCGGCAAGTGAAGAATTCTATGAAAAAATAAAGGATATTAAGTTTAACGCACCATCTGTAAAGTTCTTCTCAAACCTTACAGGCAGTGAACTTACAGATTTCTCTGATATGCCTTCAATTCTTGCAAAGCACGTTGTTTCTCCTGTAAGATTTACAGATGAACTTGCTGCAGTAAAGGAAGCAGGATTTGACAGATATATTGAACTTGGTCCTGGAAAAACACTTACTGGACTTGTAAAGAAAACTCTTACCGATATCACTGCATTCAATATTGACAGTGCAGAAGCTCTTGAAAAAGCAGAATTTTAATGAAAGGATAACTCGTATATGGAAAAATACACTCTCATAGGACATCCTCTCGGACACTCAATGTCTCCGTTCATTCATGCTGAACTTTTTAAACTCAGCGGTATAGAAGCCGAATACGACTGCACAGACATTCCGGGTGAGGAATTCACCGGAAGAATGGCTGACCTGAAAAAACTTAACGGCTATAACATAACTATACCGTATAAAAGGGATATTATTCCTCATATCGATGTACTCGATGAATCAGCTAAAAGATACAACTCTGTAAACTGTGTCCACAACACAGAGGGCAAAGCAGTCGGATACAACACAGACTGCGACGGATTTCTTCTTTCCGTAAAGGCAAGATCACTCTGCCTTTCAGGAAATGTCTTCCTTGCAGGATGCGGCGGTGTAGGAAGAATGATGGCTATAGAAGCGGCTCTCCACGGAGCTGAGATAACCATCGGTATCATTCCTGAAGCAGCATCAGCAGCTGCTGATCTCTGTGACGAAATCCACTTTCTTAAACCTGAATGCAAAACACATGTAAAACCTATAGATAAAGTAACCGGTTCCTTTGATCTCATAATTAACGCATCACCTGTAGGTATGTACCCGAAGGTCGATGCCTGCCCTGTATCCGTAGAATTAGTCGGCAGATGCGGAGGAGTTTTTGATGCAGTTTACAACCCGGTAAAGACAAAGCTGCTTCAGATTGCAGAATCTTTCGGAAAACCTGCAGTAAACGGAACGGCAATGCTCGTCTATCAGGCAGTAAAAGCCCACGAAATCTGGAACGGTTCATCATATACCCCTGAGCAGGTTCAGGACATAATAGAAAAAACAAACGAAATAATAGCAGGTGATTTCAAATGACAATATATCTTTGCGGATTCATGGGCTGCGGAAAATCAACTGTCGGAAAGCTTCTTGCACAGAAACTCGGTATGAGATTCACAGATCTCGATGATTATATTGAAAACAGTGAAGGCATGTCCATTCCTGATATTTTTTCCGAAAAAGGCGAACCATACTTCAGAGAAAAGGAAGCTCAGGCCGTTAAGGAGCTGTCTGCTGAAAATTCAGTTGTAGCCTGTGGCGGCGGCACCATTATCAATGACAACAGTGCACGTATTGCAAGGGAAAACGGAACTGTGATTTTTCTCGATATTCCTTTTGGGGAATGCTATGAAAGAATAAAAGATGATCCGCATCGTCCTCTGGTAGTAAACAACACAAAGGAAAAACTCCATGAGATTTTCAGTACAAGACATGACATATATATGAAAAACTCAACACTTGCAGTAGATGCTGACAAATCCCCTTCACTTTTATGTGAGGATATAATAAGCAATATTAAAGCCCCCAGGAAATAAGGTGATTTTGTGAAGATATACAATGCTCAGATTCATACCATGGACAAATATAACACAGTTATAGAAAACGGCTGGATATCCGTTAAGAACGGGAAAATAACCGAAGTAGGAGAAGGAATTACCGAAACCGGGGACGGTGATATTGATGCCCGTAAAATGATGCTTATCCCCGGTTTCATCGACGCCCACACTCACCTCGGTATAGTTGGAAACGGACTTGGTTTTGAAGCTGATGACTGCAACGAAGAAACTGACCCGGTTACGCCTCATATCATGGCTGCCGACGGGATAAATCCTTTTGATTACTGTTTTGAAGAGGCAAGACAGAGCGGTGTCACAACAGTGCTCTGTGCACCGGGCAGTGCAAATGCAATAGGCGGACAGATATGTGCCCTGAAAACTACAGGACGCCGTATAGAAAAGATGATTATCCGGGATGCAGGAATAAAATTTGCCCTCGGCGAAAATCCTAAAACTGCCTACAACGACAGGGATGAGACCCCTGTGACCAGAATGGCTACAGCAGCTCTTATACGTGAACATCTTACAAAATCGAGAAAATACTATGACGATATGACCGCATATGAAACAGACAGCGAAAACAATGACATGCCCGAATTTGACGCAAAACTTGAAGCTACCATTCCTCTTCTGAAAAAAGAGCAGAAGGCTCATTTTCACTGTCACAGAGCAGACGACATCCTCACAGCTGTAAGGATAGCAAAAAAATACAATATAGAGCCTGTTCTTATTCATGCAACGGAAGGTCACCTTATAGCCGATCTGCTTGCAGAGGACAATGTAAGTGCTGTTGTTGGTCCTGTGATTGGAGACCGTTCAAAACCGGAACTTGTAAATCACAACATATCAACAGCCGGTATTCTCCATAAAAACGGCGTAAAGGTTGCCATATGCACTGACCATCCGGTAGTGCCGGTACAGTATCTTCCCCTGAACGCTGCCCTTGCAGTAAAAGGAGGACTTGATTACAGCGAGGCTCTTCGGGCAGTAACCGTAAACGCAGCAGAGATATCAGGCATCGACAGTATCACCGGTAGTATAGAACCCGGCAAGGATGCTGATATTCAGCTTTACAGCTCAGATCCCCTTGATATAATGAGTGCACCGGAACTTGTTATGATAAACGGCGAAACAGTAAGAAATACTATGTAAATACAGAAAGGAATACATGATATGGGTGATAATGAAATAATCAGAAAAACTGTCGAAGATATTAAAACTCTGTGCAGCCCTCTCGGTATAATTCTTGTAAGCAACAAAGTAAATACCGAAGGAGAACTGGTAAGTTTCAAACTGGTTGTAATAGTAAGCGACGAAACAGAAAGCAGACCTGAACTTGAATGTCGACTCTACATGCAGATTGACTGTGATATACCGTATGACATAGTCATCTACAAAAAGTCTGAATGGGAAAAATTCAAAAATGATATGGGATCATTTGCATGGAAAATACACAATACAGGAGCATACATTTATGGGGAGAAGTTATAGAGACAATGACAGCAGAAGATACTTTGACTGGCTCTTTCACGCCAATCTTGATTTTCTGGCTGCAAAAAATCTTATCAAAGACACAAGATGTTACAATTCAGCGGCATTTCACTGTCAGCAGTGTATTGAAAAAGCACTTAAAGGGTATCTGCTCTTTAAAAAGCATAAACTTTATGACGGACATAATCTTACATGGCTGTGTAAGCAGGCAGCACTGTGCGACCAGCATTTCAGTCAGTGGATAGGTCAGAGCTCATCACTTAACCGTTTCTATATTGAAACAAGATACCCTGCCGACATTCCTCTCGACATTGACACTGACACCATTGACAATCTCATGAATTCAATGACGGAAATGCTCGAATTTATCACCGAACAGATCAGATTTGATTTTGTAAGCTATCACAGAAGAAAAAAATAACCGCGAATGTGCAGGGCAACTGCAAAGCCCTGCACTCACTAGCTTTATGAATTTTCTTCACCTTAGTTCATAACCAGTTGCATATTTTTATGAGATTTGCACGAATCAAAGTTTTTTAAAACTTTTTTTCAAAAAAGTGTTGACATTTAAAGAACTTCAGTGTATAATAAAATAGTCGCTTGTGGGGAACGCAAAACGACATCAAGTATGGCGGCATAGCTCAGTTGGCTAGAGTACTCGGTTCATACCCGATTGGTCGTAGG
>CAMCOJ010000022.1 GCA_945876405.1 uncultured Ruminococcus sp. | reverse complement strand
CTGCCTGTCTCGTGGGCTCGGAGATGTGTATAAGAGACAGAATATATATGTTACAAAGAAATGAAAGGAGCAAAAGATGGACAGATTCAAACTTGTTTCCCCTTACGCACCCTCAGGCGACCAGCCGAAGGCAATACGGGAACTTACTGAGGGTCTGAACAGGGGAGACCATGTTCAGACTTTACTCGGTGTAACCGGTTCAGGTAAAACATTTACGATGGCAAATGTAATTGCGAACGTAAACAGACCGACACTTGTGCTCGCTCACAACAAAACACTTGCAGCTCAGCTCTGCTCGGAATTCAAGGAATTCTTCCCTGAAAACGCTGTCGAATACTTTGTTTCGTACTACGACTACTACCAGCCGGAAGCGTATATTCCGGGAACGGACACTTTTATAGAGAAGGACTCATCGATAAATGAAGAAATAGACAAACTTCGTCATTCCGCAACAACCGCTCTTTCAGAACGCCGTGACGTAATAATAGTTTCCAGTGTATCATGCATATACACCCTCGGTGACCCGAATGAATACCGTGCCCGCACGGTGTCAGTACGTGAGGGTATGGAAAAATCCCGCGACAAACTGCTTGAGGAACTTGTTGGTATTCACTACGAGAGAAATGATATCGACTTCCAGAGAAACAGATTCAGAGTACGGGGAGACGTTGTTGAAGTATTCCCTTCTGACTCGGGTGAAAAGGCTGTACGTGTGGAATTTTTCGGAGATGAGATTGACAGGATAAGTGAGATAAATCCTGTAACCGGAAACGTTATTTCACAGCTCTCGCATACAGCATTTTTCCCGGCATCACACCATGTTGTTTCGTCTGAAAAGATAAATGCAGCTATAAAGGAACTTGATGCCGAGCTTGCGGAACGTATAGAATATTTCACTGAAAATCACAAACTTATCGAGGCCCAGCGAATAGCTGAAAGAACACATTACGACATGGAGATGCTTACGGAAGTCGGATTCTGCAGCGGTATAGAAAACTATTCGCGTGTGCTCTCAGGACGCGAACCGGGGAGCACACCGTTTACACTGCTCGACTACTTCCCTGAAGATTTTCTTCTTATAGTAGACGAAAGTCATGTTACCCTACCGCAGGTAAGAGGAATGCACGCCGGCGACAAGGCGCGAAAGGAAACTCTTATAAACTACGGATTCAGACTGCCGAGTGCTCTGGATAACAGACCTCTTAACTTCGATGAATTTCAGGAGAGAATAAATCAGGCAATCTACGTCAGTGCCACTCCGGGACCGATTGAACATGAGCAGTCTTCGCAGATAGTGGAACAGGTTATCAGACCAACCGGACTTGTGGATCCTGAAATAATAGTAAAACCTATTGCCGGTCAGATAGATGATATCATATCCGAGATAAATATCAGAACGGATAAAAACGAAAGAGTACTGATTACCACCCTGACCAAGAAAATGGCCGAAGACCTTACGACCTATCTTGAAAATGCTGGTATAAAAGTACGTTATCTGCACCATGATATTGATACAGTGGAACGTATGGAAATAATCCGCGACCTGAGAAAAGGCGAATTCGATGTACTTGTGGGAATCAATCTTCTCCGTGAGGGACTCGATATCCCTGAAGTATCACTTGTGGCTATACTTGATGCCGACAAGGAGGGATTTCTCAGAAGCGAAACATCCCTTATCCAGACAATCGGACGTGCAGCCAGAAATGCTGAGGGCAAGGTTATTATGTATGCTGACTCTGTTACCCGCTCCATGGAAAATGCGATTACTGAAACAGAGAGAAGAAGAAGCATACAGATGCAGTACAATAAGGAACACGGTATAGTCCCAAAAACCATCATCAAGGATGTAAGAGAAATAATTGAAATAACATCAAAGAAGAAAACCGAGGAAAATAAAGATACCGGCAATATGTCCGCACGTGAAAAGAAGGAGCAGATTGAAATTCTTACTGCTCAGATGAAAGAAGCGGCAAAACTTCTCGAATTTGAACACGCCGCATACCTGCGTGACAGAATCGCCGAACTGAAAGGTGAGTAAATTGGCAAACAACAAAATTATCATAAAGGGTGCCAGAGAGCACAACCTGAAAAATATAGACATCGAACTTGAAAGAGACAAGCTCATAGTTATGACGGGACTTTCAGGTTCAGGAAAATCATCTCTTGCATTTGATACAATATATGCAGACGGTCAGAGACGGTATGTGGAGAGTCTTTCATCATATGCCCGCATGTTTCTCGGTCAGGCAAACAAGCCTGATGTGGACAGCATAGAAGGTCTGTCTCCTGCCATTTCAATAGACCAGAAAACCACATCAAAGAACCCTCGTTCAACAGTAGGCACCATAACCGAGATACATGACTACTACAGACTTCTCTTTGCAAGAACAGGCATTCCTCACTGCCCTGTATGTCACAGAGAAATAAGACAGCAGACAACGGATCAGATTGTGGACAAGCTTATGGCTCTTGAAAAAGGCACAAAGATTCAGCTTATGGCTCCGATAGTACGCGGAAGAAAAGGCACACATGCAAAGGAACTTGAAGCTGCAAAACGTTCAGGATATGTCCGTGTCCGCTGTGACGGAATAATATACGACCTCTCTGAAGAGATCACCCTTGAAAAAAATAAAAAGCACAGCATAGAGATAGTGGTAGACAGAATAGTTATAAAGGAAGGTATAGAGTCACGTATCGCAGACAGCCTTGAAACGATAAACTCCATCTCAAAAGGTCTTATTATAGCAGATGTAATCGGTGATAAGGAGATGACATTCTCACTCACCTACTCCTGTCCGGATCACGACATATCAATCGAGGAACTGACTCCGGGAATGTTCTCATTCAACAATCCTTCAGGTGCCTGCGGGACATGTACAGGTCTTGGTGTATTTCAGGAAATAGACCCTGATCTTATCGTTCCGAACAGAGACCTCAGTATCCTTGACGGAGCAATTCACGCTTCCGGATGGAACTCACTTACACCAAGTTCATTTGCAATGATGTACTACACTGCAATCTCAAAGGAATACGGCATTCCTCTCGACAAGCCAGTAAATGAACTTACTGAAGAACAGCTCAGTCTCTTCCTCTACGGCACAGGTGACAAGCCGCTGGAACTTCACCGCGACTCAAAATACGGCGGCGGAACATACCGTTCTCCTTTCGAGGGCGTAATAAACAATCTTTACCGTCGTTACAAGGAAGGCGGTAACTCATACTCAAAGGACGAGATTGAACACTGCATGACTGAAAAACTTTGTCCTGACTGTCAGGGAATGAGACTTAAAAAAGAGATTCTCGGCGTAACTGTCGGAGGCATGAATATAGCGGAACTTTCTGACCTCTCCGTTGATGATTCCCTTGATTTCTTTGACAAACTTGTTCTCACGGAAAAGGAACAGATTATCGGAAAATCAATTATCAAGGAGATAAAGTCACGCCTTACCTTCCTGAAAAATGTCGGACTCGGATACCTTACACTTTCACGCTCTGCCGGAACACTGTCAGGCGGTGAAAGTCAGCGTATAAGACTTGCCACACAGATTGGCTCCTCACTTATGGGTGTCCTCTATATTCTCGACGAACCGAGTATCGGTCTCCACCAGAGAGACAACGACAAGCTTATCAGCACACTTAAAAAACTCCGCGACCTTGGAAATACACTTATAGTGGTTGAACATGACGATGACACAATGTATGCAGCTGACCACATTGTCGACATCGGTCCCGGTGCCGGAGTAAACGGCGGAAATATAGTTTTCAGCGGAACTGTTGATGAACTTCTCAAATGTGATGAATCCATAACCGGGCAGTATCTCAGCGGTAAAAAATCCATTCCTGTACCTGAGAAAAGGAGGACAGGAAACGGAAACTTCCTTTCAGTCAGAGGTGCAGCTCAGAACAATCTGAAAAATATAGACGTGGATATTCCGCTCGGAACATTTACCTGCGTAACCGGTGTTTCAGGCTCAGGAAAATCCTCACTGGTAAATGAGATAATCTACAAAAATCTTGCTGCAAAGCTTAACAGAGCAAAGGTTATCCCGGGAAAATTCACTGAAATGACGGGACTCGAGTATCTTGACAAGGTAATTGACATCGACCAGTCTCCTATAGGCCGCACACCGCGTTCAAATCCTGCAACCTATACAGGAGTGTTCGGCGATATACGTGAACTCTTCGCTCAGACAAACCATTCAAAGATGAAGGGCTATACCGCAGGACGTTTCTCCTTCAACGTAAAGGGAGGACGCTGTGAAGCCTGTGAAGGTGACGGTATCATCAAGATAGAAATGCACTTTCTCCCTGATGTCTATGTACCGTGTGAAGTCTGCAAGGGACACAGATACAACAGGGAAACTCTTGAAGTAAAGTACAAGGACAAGAGCATATACGATGTACTGGAAATGACAGTTGACGAAGGAGCAGAATTCTTCGCCAATATTCCGAAAATCTCAAGGAAACTTAAAACCCTTCAGGAAGTCGGACTTGGATATATAAAGATAGGCCAGCCGGCAACAACACTGTCGGGGGGTGAGGCACAGAGAGTAAAACTTGCCACTGAACTCTCAAAACGTTCAACAGGAAAAACCATCTACATTCTTGACGAACCGACAACAGGTCTTCACAACGCAGATATCCACAAACTTACAGAAGTACTTCAGAAGCTTGTGGACAACGGAAATACCGTACTTGTTATCGAACACAACCTTGGTCTGATAAAAGTATGTGACCACATCATAGATATCGGTCCTGAAGGCGGTGACAACGGCGGCACAATAATTGCCACCGGAACGCCTGAAGAAATTGTAAAATGTGAAAAATCATATACAGGTCAGTATCTGAAAAAATATCTCTGATTTTTATAATTATATTGCCTTGCACATCCGATGACTGCGTCATCTCCGTGCAGATCGGCACCGGTAAACGCAATTTATTGCGTTTACTATAAATTTACTCTTCTGATGAAGAAACAGTTGAATTCACACTGATATATGATGCCGGGTTCTGACAGACATTCTGGTATCTTACTTCGAAGTGAAGGTGATTTCCCGTTGAGTCTCCTGTCGTACCAACTTCACCAATCAGGTCACCGCACTTTACCTCAGCTCCGTTTGATGCTATGACCTTACTCATATGCCCGTAAAGTGTTGCATAGCCGTTTCCGTGGTCTATCATCACAAAGTAACCGTAACCGCCTGTATTCCAGCCGGCCGCAATTACCTTACCCTCTGCAGCGGCATAGATATCCGTTCCCTCAGGAGCTGCAATATCAAGTCCTTTGTGATTTCTGTTGCTTCCGAATACATCGCTTATATATCCGCCGTTTACCGGCCACATAAACATTCCGTTTCCTTCAAGAACAGTTTCTGCAGAATCAGGTGTACCAACAGCCTCTCTCTGTTTAACTCCCACAGCTATCATCTCAGGAACAGCCTCTGCAATTACTGAAGAAGATATAACCTCACGGCTGAGTTCTGTACTGCCCTCACAGGTTATGTGAAGGAGATTTTCACATTCACCGTTCACACCGTCAACCAGAACTTCAGTCTCACCAACGAAAAGTGAATCGCTCTCAACAGTCTGGGTTTCATACGGCAGAACTGCTTTTTCTTTTACTTCCTTTGTAATAACAACAGGAAGATTACTGCTGCTGCGTTCAACGACAAGCTCTGTACCGATTACACAGAGATCCGGATTCTCCATAAGTTCCGGATTCATCTCCAGGAGTTTCTCAAAAGTTATGCCGTTGTTTTCAGCGATAAGATAAAGGGAATCGCCTTCCTCCACAACATATCGTTTTTCCTCAGTACCACTGTTCAGAAACTCCATAATACTGACGGCATCAGTAAGTGTATCTGTCCTGTAAACACCCTTTCGATACTCAATGACATTCTTATAAACCGCATCAATTACATCAGGCTGTTTTTTTATCTCCTCAAGTCCGGAAGAAAGAATATTCTTCAGTTCCGTTTCATCTGTCAAAGCTCCGATAAACTGACCATCAGAAAAAACACCAACCGAGTCAATAACGCTGATATCATCAGTTCCGGCATCTTCAAGAAATCTTTCATACGGCTGTGCGAATCTGAGTTTTCCGTCTTCAAAACTGACTTCATCTGCAATCTCATCTGCAAACCCAAGATCCTTTGATGCAGCGATAAAAACATCATTGTCAACATCTGAACCTGCATTGTGTTCAGAAATCTGCCTGTCAATCTTTGATGCATTGGCAAGTACAGCCGCAAACACGACTATGGCCGCAGCAGGAACAGCATAGTTTACAGTTTTGTTGATAAACTGCTTAAAGTTTGTTATCCTGATGCTGCTTACAGTAAGATCTGTTTCAGCACGTTTGGCTGTAAATCTGCCGCGTGAAGGTTTAAGGCATGAAACAAAAGGAAGCAGAATCTTTCTTCCTATGCTCTTAAACTTCTTTATTACGCCCAGAATCAATGCTGTTGTTTTTGAAGTAAATGCTTTAGCACTGTCGCAGAGTATTCTGTTAAGTTTTTTCAGAAGAAAGATCACCGAATATGCAGCATATGCTCCAAGTTTTATCATTGCTCCTGAAAATTTACTACGCTTTCTGACTGTTTCATCCGAAACGTCATTCTGACGTTTCCTACTCATCATAACAGCTCCCTTCAATTATTACAAACCAGTAACACTGTTAATAATTATAACTGAAAATAAATAAATTGCAATGGCTTTTAGCCATATTTTCCCATTCAGAAAAGAATTTTGTTTATTTCTACATATACTTAACATTTTGCAGGTCGTGTCTTGTATAATTTCACGTAAGAATTTTTTTGTTATAATATACATTGTTTTGAATTTAATGAACGATATTTACTGAGAAAGAAAAATTAACCTGTTATTATAAATTATCCATGTTATTTACGAATCGGTTACAAAAATTACATGGAAATCATTTCGAAATTATATTTTCTGAATATGGACTGTATATTTTCACCGGGTTCAGTGCTGAGACTGATCACATTTCCGTCAGAATCCGGAAAAGAAACATCTCCGCAGTGGAGTGTCTGACCGTGAGCATCGTCACAGCAGCCGCCGTAAAGGTCATCACCGGCAAGAGGAAACCCTGTGTATGAAAAATGTACTCTTATCTGATGAGTTCTGCCGGTTTCAAGTTTAACCCTTACCCATGAGTATTTTCCGCATGAAGAAAGCACGGTATAATGCGTTACCGCCCTCTGTCCGTCCGGTGCCACGCATCTTGTTATCATGGATTCGGTCTGACGTTTTATCGGTGCATCAATGGTTCCTGAAAGCCTGTAAGGAGTTCCGCAGATTAATGCATAGTATGTTTTCTCCACTGAACGCTGAAGAAGGGCTGCGGAATGCTGGTTCTTTGCTGCCACACATAATCCGGATGTATTTCTGTCAAGACGGTTTACCGGTCTGAAAGTAATATCCGGATACATCCATGAAAAAAAGTTTCCAAGCGTATCAGTGTAGTGATTCATTGAAGGATGAACCGGCATTCCCTGAGGCTTGCTGAAAACCACAACATGCTCATCTTCATAAATTACAGGTACATCAAGAGCACCATTCGGGACTATTTCATTTTCATCGGAAATATTCAGAACAACCTCAGCACCGGGAGGAACATCATCTATAGTGCGTATAAGTTCCCCTCCGCATGTTATACCCAGATGCTGACGCTTAAGCTTTGTGATAAGTCTTGCTGAAACACCGTTTTCCTTCTGAAGAAAATCCTTCAGATTGACAGAGCAGTCTTTTTTATTTATAAAGCTGAGTTTCATTATCTGAGAAAAGGTACTCTTCCGAGTATTTCGAAAGCCTGAGCCTGCTGCCAGAGCTGTGCTGTTACAAGAATTTCAAATCCTTCGCCCGGTTTGCAGGTAATCTCGTCCGGCTTGTACTTAGGAAGTCCGAAACACGAAAGCATATTTGCAATGATTCCCGAATGGGTTACGATGGCAGCTGTTGTAAGGTCTTCGTCCATCATGTTAAGAATGATTCTGTCAAGTGCAGAATAAACCCTGGTTATCATGTCCGCAATTGATTCACCGCCCGGAGGAGAATTGTCCATTCCGCCCTTCAGCCACGCCTTGTAGTCATCACGGTTAATAAGCTCTTCAACACTCTTTCCGTCAAACTCTCCGAAATCAAGTTCCCTGAGGTCATTTACCACTATGCTCTCGCGGTCCTTAAAAAGAATATATGAAGTCTGCACACATCTTACAGCCGGGCTTAAATATACTCTCTCAACACCAGGATATTCATACTCATCAAGTTTTTCAACAAGTTCATTTCTTCCCTTGTCCGAAAGCGGAAAATCTGTCTTTCCGATATATATTCCCTTTTCATTCGCCTCGGTCTGGCCATGTCTTATAATATAAAGTCTGTAGCCCTTCAAAGCTAAATTCCTCCATTCAAAATCAGTTAAAATATTCTTTACAAAATCAGTATTTTGCGATATAATTATAAGGTATATGAATTGCAGTCAGGAAGTGAGAAACAATCAGAAAAAACATATCAGCAGCAGCGATAATACTGATACTCATATCAGGACTGCTTTATCTATTTTATCATAATAAAGCTGATTATACAAGTACATTTTTTTCTCTTGACACCATTGTATCAGTAAGGTCCGATACAATGTGCACTGAAGAAATAAAAAAACAGATTACAGAACTGTCTGAAATATTTGACTGTTTTAGTCCCGACTCGGAAATTTCAGAACTCAACAGAAAAAAAGATATGGAATGCGGCGATGAACTCACTGGATTTGTAAATGATATCCTGGCTCTTAATGCCGAATACGGATTCGGTGTGGATATTTCTGCCGGAAACCTGAGCATGCTCTGGAAGCATAGTACTGAAAAAGGAATTCTTCCGGACGAAGAAAAGATATCAGAATACATGCAGTATGCCGGTCAGAACAATATTTCTGTTTCCGGAAACCGCATTTCACTGAAGAACGGGACGAGCCTTGATCCGGGTGCAGCGGCAAAGGGATATGTTCTCGACTGCATTTTTCCGTATGTGAGCAGTCTGGATACAGATCACACCATTGTATCAACCGGGTCATCAACTCTGCTGTGGAGCAGAGACAGCAGTCATGTTTTCAGTGTTGCTGTAAAGTCCGGGGCGGATTCAATCGCCGGAACTGTAAATACAGGATCGTGCTTTGTATCAACCTCAGGAGACTATGAGAGATTCACTGAGATAAACGGAAAAAAATATCATCATATCATCGATATGAAAACCGGTTTTCCGGCTGACAACGGTCTTTCATCTGTAACAGTATTCTGCAGCAGCGGAATACTGTCAGACTTTCTCTCAACCCTTATCTTCACTGAAGGTAAGGATAATCTTGACAAATATCTTTACTCCGACAGGTTCGGGGTTATAGCTATTGATAAAAAGGGAAATATTTTCAGAAGCCCCTCCCTGATTTTCAGTGAATCAGAATAACGCTTCTGTGAAAGGAGTATTTATGTTCAGACTTAACAGTATCAGACTTAATCATTCAAAAAACACAGCAGAAATCAAAACAGTACCTCTCCCGGCTCCCTCGTATGTAAAAATTCCTATGGCAATGCATATGGGGGCTCCGTGCACACCTCTTGTAAAAAAAGGAGACAGAGTGCTTGCAGGTCAGAAAATCGGTGATTCGGATGCATTTTTTTCCGCTCCGGTTCATGCAAGTGTATCCGGAACAGTTAAGGAAATATCAGACTACCGCCTTATGAACGGTACAGTCTGCAAGGCCGTGGAGATAGAAGCTGACGAGGAACAGAAAACATGTGAGTTTACTCCGCCTGAAATTACAGACAGAGAAAGTTTCGTAAAAGCTGTCCGTGAAAGTGGTATATGCGGTCTCGGCGGTGCCGGATTTCCTACACATGTCAAACTCAGTCCAAAGGGTGAGATTGACACGCTTATCATTAACGCCGCCGAATGCGAACCTTTCATCACCTCGGACTACAGACAAATGATGGAAAATCCTGAAGACGTGCTTGGCGGAATCAGAATGATAATGAAATATCTATCAGTTCCGAAAGCCATTCTTGCAATTGAAGGCAATAAACCGGAGGCTATTTCCGAATTCACAAAACTTACAGCAAACGAACCGGAAATAACAGTTTTCAGACTTCCTTCAACCTACCCGCAGGGTGCGGAAAAGGTTATCATTCATTCCACTACAGGAAGAGTGGTTATGGAGGGACAGCTTCCTTCAGACCAGAAGGTAATAGTTATGAATGTCTCAACAGCTGCATTTATCCACAGATATGCAGAAACAGGTATACCGCTTATCAGCAGAAGAATAACCGTCGAAGGTTCTGCAGTTGGAAAACCTATGAACATTACCGCTCCGATAGGAACAATGGTAAGTGAGATTCTTAAGTTTACGGAAACTGACACGGAACATATGAACAAGCTTATAGCCGGTGGTCCGATGATGGGTGCCTGCCTTTTCAGTGCAGATACTCCGGTAGTGAAAACAAGCAACTCATTTATTGCCGAAAAGGACTACAGAGAGCCGGTTCAGTCAGCCTGCATACGCTGCGGACGCTGTGTGAGAGCCTGTTCAATGAACCTTATGCCCCTCGAAATTGAAAAGGCGTTCAGAAGGAAGGATATATCTGCTCTCCAGAGTCTTAAAACCGGACTGTGCATGAACTGCGGTGCCTGCACCTATGTCTGCCCGGCAAACAGAAAACTTGCAGAGACAAATCAGCTTGCAAAGGCACTTCTGCCAAAAAAGAAATAAACCGGAGGAATTGATTTTGAAAAACTTAGTTATGTCACCGTCGCCTCATCGCAGTTCAGATATGTCGACACGTAAAATAATGTCAATTGTAATAGTTTCGCTTGTTCCTGCAATGATTGCAGCTGTAACATTTTTCGGATTCAGAGCAGCAGCACTTATCGCAGTGTGCACAGCTTCATCAGTAGTATTTGAGTATCTGTGCCGAAAAATAATGAAAAGAGAACAGACAATCGGAGACCTCAGTGCTGCTGTAACAGGAATCATACTTGCACTTAACCTTCCTGTTACACTTCCTTTCTGGATGGCTGTTCTGGGAAGTTTTGTCGCAATAGTGATAGTAAAACAGCTTTTCGGCGGACTCGGCCAGAACTTTGCAAATCCTGCAATAACAGCACGTATTGTTCTTATGATTTCACTTACAGCTCCTATGACAACCTGGGCACTTCCTGAGTACTGGAAACCTGAAGCAGTTTCCGATACAAGTGTTATTGTAAATTCAAACACTGTACTTACAGGTCCTACCCCTCTTGTTTCAGGAGATGCAAGCTATATGAGTCTTTTCCTCGGAAACGTCGGCGGATGTCTTGGTGAAACTTCAGCACTTGCACTTCTCCTTGGCGGGCTCTTCCTTATGTACAAAAAGGTTATCTCTCCTGCTGCTCCTGTTTCATTTATCGGATCAGTTGCACTTCTTACATGGATTACAGGCGGAGATCCCCTCTACCAGATTCTCTCCGGCGGACTTTTCCTTGGAGCATTCTTCATGGCAACAGACTACGCCACTACACCTGTAACAAACAAGGGAAAAATAATCTTCGGCCTCGGCTGCGGAATCATTACATTTGTAATCAGAAACTACGGCAGCTATCCGGAAGGTGTTTCATTCTCAATTCTCCTTATGAATATTCTTACACCGTACATTGATATGTTCACAAAGACAAAACCGCTTGGAGCAAAGGAGGTCAAGGCAGATGCTAAGTAAAATAAAACCGCCTCTTGTTCTGACACTTATCTGTACAGTTATTTCAGCTGCTCTCATATTTGTTTACAACGCAACATACGTTGACACAACAGGAATAATAACCGACTCCCTCAAAGAAGGTCTTACAGAAATCTACGGAGAGGCAGAGTACACCATGCTAAAAAACGAAGACGGAACAGTTCTGACATATGACGGAATAACTTCAGTAATCGTAAACGATAAGAAACAGGTATCCTTCGAGGTCATTGCTGACGGATATGCAAAAAAAGGAATTCATGTTCTTGTCGGTGTATCTGACAACGGAGTTGAGGGTATAAGTTTCATTGAACTTGGTGAAACTCCGGGACTCGGAACAAAGGTCAGAGATGATTCAGACTTTGTAAAACAGTTCCTTGGCGTAAAAAATGATGAATATGAATTCAGTGCTGTAACCGGAGCAACATTCTCATCAAAGGGAATGAAAAATGCAGTAAATACGGCTCTTGAAGCATATGAAAACCACAGAGAGGAGCTTATAAATGAGTAATTTCAAAGAATTTACCAAAGGACTTATAAAGGAAAATCCTACACTGGTCGGACTCCTCGGTATGTGTCCTACACTGGCTGTAACAACTACAGCAATAAACGGACTTGGCATGGGACTTGCCACAACATTTGTACTTCTTGGTTCAAATATAGTTATCTCACTTCTTAAAAACGTAATACCAAAGTCAGTAAAGCTTCCGTGTTATATAGTAATAATCGCAGGATTTGTAACACTTATCGAAATGCTTATGAAGGGCTATCTTCCGGATCTCTACAAGAGCCTCGGAACCTTCCTTTCACTTATAACAGTAAACTGCATCATCCTCGGACGTGCAGAAATGTTTGCAAGCAAAAACAAGGTTATCCCTTCGATAATGGACGCTCTCGGTATGGGACTCGGATTTACACTTGCCCTTACAATCATGGCATCAGTCCGTGAAATCTTCGGTGCAGGTGCCTGGTTCGGAATCAAAATTCCATATATACAGAGTCTCACCCTCTTCATCCTCCCTGCAGGCGGATTCTTCGTTTTAGGATGCGTTATTGCAGCAGTAAACAAACTTTCAGACAAAAAACCACCGCAGGAAATCGGATGCAGCAGCTGCCCTTCACGCGAAAGCTGTTCATCATGTCAGAGTGAAGGAGGAGCTAAGTAATGAAAGGTATATTCGCTATTATGCTCGCCGCACTTCTCACTGACAACTTTGTTCTCTCTAAATTCATGGGAATCTGTCCTTTTCTCGGCGTATCGAAAAAGGCATCATCTAGTCTTGGAATGGGTGCGGCAGTAACATTTGTTATGGTATGCGCTTCTGTGGTAACATATCCGATATATCACTTTATACTTGATCCGCTCGGAATAACATATCTCAGAACTATTGCATTTATCCTCATCATCGCGCTCTTTGTTCAGCTGGTTGAAACCGCTCTCAAAAAGCTTATGCCGCCTCTCTACAACGCACTGGGTGTTTATCTTCCTCTTATAACCACAAACTGTGCTGTACTGGGACTTACAATTCTCAACATCGACAACGAATACACATTCGGTCAGTCAGTGATAAACGCATTCTTCTCAGGAATCGGTTTTCTTATGGTGCTCCTTATATTCTCAGGGGTACGTTCAAGAGTTGAGGAAGCAGATGTTCCGGAAACGTTTAAAGGTGTTCCGGCAACACTTATTGCTGCGGCGATTCTCTCTCTCAGCTTTATTGGATTTTCAGGTCTCGGAAACTGATAAACAAAAGGAGTTGATAAATAATGTTCGATACTTATATTCTTCCCGTTTTAATATTTGCAGGAATCGGACTTCTTGCCGGAACACTTCTTACAGTCGCTTCGAAAATATTTGAAGTAAAAACGGATGAAAGAATTGAAAAAATAACAGAGGCTCTGCCTCAGGCAAACTGCGGTGCATGCGGATATGCCGGATGTGCCGACTATGCAAACGCGATAATCACCAAAGGTGCTGCCGGAAATCTATGCCGTCCGGGCGGAACTGAAACAGCAAAGATTATCTCAGAAATATCCGGAAACTGTCTCTTATACACATCTGACGCTGCCGACGATACTCCT
>CAMCOJ010000021.1 GCA_945876405.1 uncultured Ruminococcus sp. | reverse complement strand
AAGGTTGAATCATACCGAGATTATGACAACCTGGCAGAAAAGCCAAAAACTCCGCATAAAAAAGACCGGGTTAATATCGCCTAACGGCGACACAGTTAACTTGAATGCCCACAAAATCGAAAGCGTTAACAGCAACTGCATCGACTGCAGTTATTGTTAACACTTATTATATCATTTCATAAAAAACTTGGATAGACACGTTGTATTTTACGCTTACATAACAGGTCATTCAGATATGGCGTTACCATAGTTGTCATTATTATCGCAGCCATTGCCGTCAATATTTATGCGGATATTCGGGACAGCGGAGAACAGAACGTAAGTAAATCGGCTGAACACTGTTCTGTAATGGAATAAGAACGGATCAGTTTGTATCTTTTTTGAGGATATCCAAGTATTCAGAATAAGCAAATACCTTGTTCCTTGCAGAGTTTGTGGTTTCTGTCAGAATACCGAGTTCCTGCAATTTGCGTATCGCATTTGAGACCGTATTGAAGCTGACATCAAGTTCCTGAGATGTATGCCTTATGTCAATTATAGGATACTTTTCTATATAGTCAAAAAGAATTCTGACATTATCTTTTTTTCGGTTTGTTTTAGGCAGAAGATCAATATTTTTATCATGCAGTGCAGATAATTGTTCTATGGTCGCAAGAGAATCCTTTGCAGCAGCTGAAACTGCTTCAAGGAAGAATATGACCCACTGCTCATAATTACCAGAACGTCTGACCTCGGATATTCTGTCATAGTATTCGATCTGGTTTTTTTTCAGAAAATATGAAATATATATAACGGGATAGGAAAGCAGCTTTTGCTCCATAAGATAAAGCAGGATCATTAGTCTGCCGATTCTCCCGTTTCCGTCAAGAAATGGGTGAATGGTTTCAAACTGGTAGTGAATGAGAGCAATTCGTATCAGAGCGTCATAATCCTCATTCTCATTCATGAATTTTTCCAGATCGGACATAGCTGCTATCATATCATCCTTGTTTGGCGGGATATATCTTGCATCCTTTAACGAGCAGTTTGCAGGACCAATCCAATTCTGAGAAGCACGGAATTCTCCGGGATTTTTTTCCTGACCTCTTACACCTTGCATAAGTTCACTGTGAATCTCACGAAGGAGACGACAACATAGCGGCAGCGTTTTCAGGCGTTCAAGCGAATAATTTGTTGCGTGAACGTAGTTAATGACATCGGCTACATCAAGATTACTGTTTGTGTCGATTTCCGGGTCTAATACTTCGTCAAGAGTACATTGTGTTCCTTCAATCTGTGAGGAAATGAGAGCCTCTTTCCTGACATACATGGAAATAAAAAGGTCGGTGTTAGGAATAAATCGGGCAGCTGTATCCAGCTTTACCAATTCGCGGTTGGCATTAACGAGCTTTGAAACCATATTACTGTCTATTACAAGTGCCGGTTCGGGCGGCAAAGGATTTGGCTTGAAGCTTGAATAGCTTGAATCACCGCTGAGGTTTGTTACGAATTCGCCGGCTCTGTTCATAAATAATTCCTCCCATAGTTTTTGAAATAACTATATATATTATACCCTGCTTATTTCAGAAAGTCAACAAGAAGCTGAAGTAAAAACTAAAATTCTTTGATGTTATTTCAAAAAATGTTCTTAATCTTGAAATAAGAAAACTCAAAACATCTCCTTATTTCAAAAAGTGGTGATTTTCTAATTTGCGAAATTCTGACATTAAACTCATGCAGATTCTCTTGCCAGCTTTCTCTTCGTTGCTTTTTCTCTCTGATATCTGAAATACTCATTTGTTGGCTGTATTCTGTTACTTGACGGGATAGTGATATCTGAACATTTAAGATAATTGCAAATAATATAATAAGGATGTAGGAAAAATTATATATAAGTATGTCGGAAATCCTACATCCGAACGGTCTAACTGCTCATAGAAATATTCCCGGTTTCCTTCCCTGAGTGTTAGTCCCATTCCGAAGCAGATGAAACCGAAGAATCTTACAGTAAATGTTTCAGGAAATATAATATTTCATTATTGACCTTTGAAATAAAATGATGTATAATAGTAATGCTTAAATTTTGCTTGAACGAATACAGGAAGGAATAATATCATGGAAAATATAATAACCGTAAGACTTAATACATTAAAGGATTTCAGAGAATTTATGGAATGTGCTACTATGCTCAACGGATCTGCGAGAGCGATTCAGGGCGAGACAAATGTTGACGCCAAGAGTACACTTGGTATAGCATCCATCATGGATACAGGCAGTTTTAATCTTAAGCTTATAGACTGTTCAGAAACTGAACTGAATAAATTCAAAAAGTGGGAAGTCTGATTTTTCGGAAGAGTTTTCTGCTGCAGGAATATTTATTTTATATGCTTTATTACGCTGCTGAAACCTGATATGGTTCTGGCAGCGTATTTTTTGGGAAAGGAAATGGTTATGTTTAAGAAACCAGTATACAGGCGTGCTCTGAAGCTGGCTGTTCCGATGATGATACAGAACGGCATCACTAATATGGTAGGTCTTATAGACAATCTTATGGTTGGAAGTCTCGGAACGGAGGCTATGACGGCGGTATCCATTGCAGGACAGCTTATGTTTGTTTATAACCTTGCAGTTTTCGGTGGAATAAGCGGACCGGGAATATACGGAGCACAGTATTTCGGGCAGGGAAATACCGAAGGATTCAGAAATACCTTCAGAATTAAGCTGTGGATAAGTACATTTATACTGATGTGTGGAATGGCGTGTTTTACGTTCGGAAGCCACTGGCTTATAGGATTGTATCTTCAGGGTGAGAGCAGTTCGGTTGATCCGGTTCTTACTATGGAATATGCACGTCAGTATCTTTTGATTATGGTTCTGGGTATGATTCCGTTTACGCTGACACAGGTTTATGCGAGCAGTCTCAGGGAAACGGGAGAAAGTCTTAAACCGATGGTGGGCGGTGTTGTATCAGTAGTGGTTGATATCGTATTTAACTACATTCTTATATATGGAAAATTCGGGGCGCCGGCTATGGGGGTACGCGGAGCAGCAGTGGCTACTGTAATGGCAAGGGTGGTTGAATTTCTTATTGTTATTATATGGTCTACTGTTCAGAGAAAAAAACACAGATTCCTTCAGGGAATTTACAGGACAATGCTGGTGCCGAAAAGTGTATTTGCCGAGATTCTGAAAAAAGGCTCGCCGATATTTTTTAATGAATTTATGTGGGCGGGCGGTATGGCAGCTATGACGCAGTGTTATTCTATAAGGAGTCTTGAAGTTGTGGCAGGTATTAATATTTCAAATGCTATATGCAATCTTCTGAATGTTGTATTTGTTGCACTGGGTTCGGCTGTCGGAATTATTATCGGACAGACGCTCGGAGCCTCCGAATATGAAAAAGCACAGAAGGATGCGTTCAGTTTAACGAAATTTTCAGGGTTGATCTGTGTAGGCCTTTGTCTGATACTTGTTTCACTGTCAGGTATATTTCCTCAGTTTTATGAGACCACGGACAGTATAAAAAACTATGGAAAATGGTTTATCATTATAACAGCACTTTTCTTTCCGGTACAGGGACTTCTGAATGCACTGTACTTCACTATACGATCGGGAGGAAAGACCTTTATTACGTTTCTGTTCGACAGTGTATTCACCTGGGTCGTTCCTGTTCCGGCTGCGTTTGTTTTATGTAAGTATACAGGAATCTCAATATTTGCTGTATATGCTGCTGTTCAGGCGGCGGATATAATAAAACTTGTGATTGGATACATCCTTATTAAGAAAGGAATCTGGATCAGCAATATAGTAGAGAAGATATAACAACAACTCCGGCAGAAAAAAACTGCCGGAGTTGTTGTTCGATACAAAATAAAAAAGCCTTCGGAAACCGAAGACTTTTAAAGCAGGGGTGGTAAGAATCGAACTCACGTCAAAGGTTTTGGAGACCCCTATTCTACCATTGAACCACACCCCTATGTTTTACAAAGCTGTTGTCAACGTTTATTATTATATCATAAATTCAGCTGCTTGTCAATGTTTTTTTTGATAATTTTCTTTATAATTTTTAATGAAAATTATAAGGTTTTTTTGTGGGAAGTTTTTTAGAAAAAGTATAGAAAAAAATATTTATGTGAAGAGAGCATAAGTTAACCAATATGTTCGATGTGTAATGTTGCGAAAATCCGCTGAATAATTGACATAAATTTGTTAATAGTATATAATAAACTTATGAACATTTATCGGGAGGGATTAGTTTGAAAAGAGATACGATTTCAGCGGTGGTTTCTGTAGTCATAATTGCACTTTCATCGGCACTTGGCGTTGCATCGCTCGGAAGAACGGCTGATGAAAATATACCTGAAAATAATGCTCAGATTATGAATGAAACTTCCGTTTTATTCACTGAAACAGGTACAGCTTCTGCTGTGATATACACATTCCCGCAGACGTCCGGGGTTTCAGAGGTTACAGTTACTGCAGCGAAGACTGTTACTTCAGTTACTTCCGAAGGGACTACTGCCGAAGAAACTTCTTCTGAAACAACAACTTCTGTTCAGACAGAACCTCCGGTAACAGAAGTACCTGTTACGGAAGAGATAAAAACAGAACCGCCGCAGGTACAGGAAACAGAACCTGCACCACAGCCGACTCCTGAGCCTCCCGCTGTAACTGAAGCAGAGGCGGAAAAAACGGATGAGATATTCATTCCCGAATCGGCAACCGAATTTCAGCGCGAGGTCTTAAGACTTGTAAATGAAAAGCGTGCAGAGCTTGGAATAAAAATGCTTTCAGGCAGTGAAGGGCTTAATCGCGCAGCTGATATCCGTGCAGAAGAAATATTCAGAAACTTTGATCATGTCCGGCCTGACGGAAGCGGATGGTATACTATATATGCTGAGGTAGGAGTTACTCCCGGATATATGGGCGAAAATATTGCGGCAGGAAGGTCAACTCCTGCAGAGGTATTTGATCAGTGGATGAATTCGCCTGATCACTACGCAAATATGATAAGCGAAAACTATACTAACATGGGTGTTGGATATTTTGAAACGGACAGTGAGTATCATCATTACTGGGTTCAGCTGTTTTCGTAAAAAAAACCGATATGATCTGAGGTCATATCGGTTTTTTTCTTTGTATTATACCGGTGTGGCAGAGCCGTATGCCTTGATTGGGCGTCCGGTTTCATCAAATTCGGTTGTATAGCGTACCATGAACGGAATTCTGTCAGGTGTCAGAGGGATCACACCTTCGAGTGATTTTACTCCGTTTTCCAGCTGCTTCATCCAGTCGTAGTACATTTCTGAATAATCTTCAGGGAAAAACCCTGATTCGAAAAGCGGATCCGGATAATTTCTGATTAATGCAGGAAGACCAAGCTCTCTCTTACAGCGGAAGCAAGGTTTCATTTCCTTTGTAGCTATATTGTATTCCCAGAGGAAGATATTTACCTGTTCCGCAGCCATTTTAAGATTTTTTTCTTCCGCAGCCATACTCTGGAGATGGAGCTTTTCAGCAGTTATATTTCTGATCATTGCATAGAACAGGTAGTGATCCCGGCTTTTGCCTATGAGCTGAACGGTACTCCTGAGACATATTCGCTCTTCACCGCAGCATGATGAGTTGAGGGTTCTCCAGGTTTCACATTCCTGCTCACTGCCGGTTTCGATTATGCGCCTCAGCATATCGGTGTATATTTTTCTGTCTTCGTCATCCAGAGCACGTAAAGGATCTGATTTTATAAGGTCCTTTTCGGACATATTCATTGAGATTTCCTGGAGGTATTTTTTATTTACCCGTAGAATCTCTATCTTTCCGTTTCTGTACTCAAATATAGCTGCTCCGCCTACAAAACTGCTGAAAATGAGGGTGTCCATGGAATCATTTGACCAGAAATCAGCGGAGTTAAGGGTTTCGATGAGACTCATCTGAGGTATGGTTGCACCTACTGCATTTCCGCTTATAAGTTTTTCATACTGTTCTTCAGGAAGCGGTTTTGAGTAAAGATAGCCCTGGATATAATCACAGCCTATGCTGCCAAGAAAATCAGCCTGTTTAACGGTTTCCACGCCCTCAGCTATAACAGGGAGACCAAGCCAGTTGACCATACGGACAACTGAACTTAGAATAGTGCCGCCGCGGTTGCTTTCGCCGTGCTCCTTTTCGAGAAATTTCATGTCAAGCTTTATTATATCAAAATCAATGTCCTTTAATATATTGAGCGACGAGTATCCGCTGCCGAAGTCGTCCATTTCGACGATATAGCCGAAGCTGTGCAGTTTGTGTACCGCATCATTGATAAATTCACTGTTTCCGAGTGCTGCTGATTCGGTTATTTCGATACGGATATATTTTGAAGGAACATCGAATTTACGGCGGATATTTTCAAGACTGTCAATGAAATCAGGACTGAAAATATCATATCTGGTAAGATTGATTGACACAGGAACCATATGAATATTGTTGTCCATGCATTTTCTCAGAAATATGCATGCTTTTTCAAACACATACATATCGAGTTTGGTGATAAATCCGTTCTTCTCGAAAATAGGAATGAAAATTCCCGGAGAAACAAGACCTCTTTCAGGATGAAGCCACCTTACAAGTGCCTCAGCTCCCACAAGCATACCTGTTGTATGGTTGTACTGCGGCTGGTAGTATACGACAAACTGTTCTTCAGCAAGAGCTGTACGCATCAGACCTGATATCTCCTGCTCAGTAATAAGTTCTTTTCTCAGTTCTTCAGTATAGCAGGCATACTGTCTGGTGTAGCTGCCTTTGATGGATTTCTGAGCCATAATAGCACGGTCTATAGCTGACTCTGCAGATACTGACCTGTCGGTTATCTTGTATATTCCGGCATTGCATGTTATCTCAAACGACAGTTCAAACTCGGCAATCTTTTCAAAGATATCGGTTATAAAGCTCTCCATCTGTTCATCAGGGCATTTTGCAAGGAGGAGAAACCGGTCTGAACCGATACGGCATCCGAGTCCGCTGTCTTTTACTGCACCGGAAATAACTCCTGCGATATGAATCAGAAGTTCATCGCCTTTTCCGGAACCGAATACGTCATTGATAACCTTGAACCTGAGTACATCAAGGTAAACAACGATATAGTCTTTTATTTCCTCGTCAGTTCTGCTCTTTATCATTTCACCCAGTTCATGTGAAAATGTTTTTCTGTTGAGAAGACCTGTAAGTTCATCTGTTATACGCAGCGATGCATTGCTTACACAACTGAAGGTTATCAGTATTTCCTTTTCGGAGGCGGAAAAAGTAAGGTTAAACTTGTGATACTGCCCGTTTACGGATCTCAGATTGAATTCAGAAAAAATTACTGAAGGCAGTTCTGATCTGTCCATTGACTGCACAGTGTTTTTTATTTCGTTCACAGCACGTTTCGAAGCAATACTGCTCTGGCGGAATATTTCCCATACAGGACGTTCGTCAAAATCTGCAGCAAATACAGCACTGCACTCCGGAGAATAACTGAAGCCCCCGGTGCTGCGATTATATGTCATATATGAATTAAGGTATAGTTTATTACTGTCCATAACAATCCCCTTTCATTTAACCGGATATATCATAAAATACTTCTTTAGTTATTATAACATGTTTGAGTCGAAAACACAATATAAAAACAGTAAAATAAACTGTGCACACAGAGAATCAACCGTATGTACAGTACAAAACCGTATTTATGATTTTATAATGTTATACTTGACATTTAAGATTTTTTTGGTATAATTATTACAAAGAATATGGTTGACAGATTTTATCACTTCATTACAAAAAAGAATCGAGGAACAGTTATGAAAAGAAATAAGCTTACTGCACTGGCAGTCTCCGTTGTTTCAGTACTTGGTGCATTATGCAGCTGCTCGGAGGGATACGATAAACTTCTTGATAAAAATGACCCTGTTACTGTGACTGTATGGCATTACTATAACGGTGTTCAGCAGACGATGTTCGATGAAATGGTTAATGAGTTCAACCAGACTACCGGAATGGAAAAAGGCATTATTGTGGAAGCACTTTCTAAAAATACTGTTTCAGAGCTTTATGACAGTGTTATCGCAGCAGTCAATAATGACGTGGGTGCTGAGGAACTTCCGGATATTTTTGCAGCCTATTCGGAAACTGCATATCTTGCTGACAAGGCAGGGAAACTTGCGGATATAGGACAGTATTTTACTGAGGAGGAACAGAATGAATATATTCCCGGATATATGAGCGAGGGCAGATTTGCAGGTGACGGGACTCTGAAAATATTCCCTGTTGCAAAAAGTACCGAGATAATGATACTTAACAGGACTGACTGGGATAAATTTGCCGGTTCTGCCGGGGTAACAACCGATGATCTTTCCACGTGGGAGGGACTTGCGGAGGTATCCGAAAAATATTATGAATATACTGATGCTCTTACGCCCAATATTTTAAACGATGGCAAGGCGTTTTTCGGAAGAGATTCTGTGGCTAATTACATGATAATCGGCGCAAAGCAGCTGGGCAGTCCGTTTGAGTCTGTCAGCACAGATGGCACGGTTACTCCTGTATCGGATAAGAATGCAGTAAAGAGATTATGGGAGAATTATTACGTTCCTCTTGTAAAGGGTTACTATGCCGCAAACAACAGATTCCGTTCTGATGACGCAAAAACAGGAGATATCATAGCCCTTATCTGCTCTACCACGGGAGCTGCATATTTCCCTTCAGAGGTAACTGTCGATGATGACAACAGTTATCCGATTGAGAGTATGGTGCTTCCTGTTCCGGATTTTGAGGGAACTTCTCCTTATGTTGTTCAGCAGGGTGCAGGAATGTGTGTTAAAGGCTCAGATCAAAAGACAGAATACGCCTGTGCAGTATTTCTAAAATGGTTTACTGATGAAACCAGAAATATCAAATATGCTGTAAATTCCGGTTATCTTCCTGTCAAAAAGGCAGCAAGTGATTATGAAAAGATATCTTCCGCAGAAAGTTCTTCAAGCAGAATAATTCAGGATACACTTAGTATTGCTATTAATGAGATAAATTCCCGCGAGCTTTATACTGCTCCGCCGTATGATAATTCCGATAAGATAAGGGATTTTCTCGGAGATTATATCAGCCGGACGGCTTCTGAAGACAAGGCAGCTGCACAGGAAAGAATAGCAGGAGGCGAGAATCGTACATCCGTAATATCTTCCTATACTGATGATGCAGCCTTTGAAAAATGGTATGAGGGATTTTTGTCGGGATATACCTCGACAGCGGGGAGATAATACTTATTTATGGATGTGATATAAGGGGTGGGAAAGTTGAAAAAAAGTAAAGCCGGCGGTAAAAAGAAAGTAAGTTCGCCGTTATTCCACAGAATTGTTGTGCCGATGATAATGCTTTCCCTGATTCAGATGAGTGTTTTCATCACCACTCTTGCTGTAAGCGGGGAGTTTTCCTGCATAAAACGATATGCCTACAATATGTTCATCGAAAAGACCGTGAACAGGAAAAACTATGTCGAGAATATGATGAATGACAAGATTGTACCATTGTTTGATGCAGCTCGGGAAATCAATTCTATGACAGGAGCATATCTTGAGGCAAACGGCCGGTCTGCCACAGAAATTTCAGAAGACAAGCAGCTTAATAAGGAGGTCATAAGACTGTCCTCACAGAGACTTGTGGAACTTCTCAGAAAAAGCTCTGTTAATGATGTGTTTATTATTCTTGATTCAGGTGAACTTTACAGCAGGGACGGTGATTTAAAGAAAAGTGGTCTGTATCTTAGAGATCTGGACATTAATTCAAATGACCGAGCAAATAATACTGATATTTTTATGGAAATGGGCAGTTCGGATATAGCAAAGGAGATGGGTATCACTCTGGATTCGGGATGGTCATCTCATATGGAAGTCAGCAGACAGAATGAGGATGAGCTTGACTTTTACTTTGAAACAATAGAGACTGCCCGTAATAACTCCAGTGTACCTGTGAGTGCTATGGGACACTGGAACGGTTTTTCGGCATTTGCTTCAATGCAGCAGCCAAGTATGAAATATACAATACCCCTTATAGCCAGTGATGGTACAGTTTATGGCGTTTTGGGGATTGGAATAATGAAAAAGACTTTTTTCAGCCTTATTCCATCCAATGATTTCTTCAATGAAAGTGCCTGTTATATTTTGGCTCAGGATAAGGAGGGCAGTGGTGTATACACACCTGTTATACATTCGGGCGCCATTTATACCCGTCTTGTGAATGAAAATACCGTTATCAGTGGCAGCGAAAAAATATCTTCAGAGATTTATGATTTCAGCAGAGGTTCGGAAATTAGTTCTATAGGCTGCATACAGCCAATGAAACTGTACAATTCAGGTTCGCCTTACATCAAAGAAAAATGGGCTCTTGTTTCCGTCGCAGACAAGGGCAGGATACTGAGTATTTACAACACCATTATCTCCATGCTGGTGTTGTCCACGATTATTTCTGTGGTATTCAGCCTCATATTTGCAGTGATAATCAGCAGGCGAATAACCACTCCGGTTAAGAAGATTGCGGTTCGGCTGGATGAAAAAATGGGCGATAACGGCATAATAACTTTTGCTCCCTCAGGTATCAGCGAAATAGACATGCTTTCCGGTTCCATCACCGGGCTTCAGATAACTGTTAAGGAGCAGGCATCGAGAGTTTCAAAGATAATCAGTATGGTAGATATGGGCATAGGCGTGTTTATGTATGAGCCCCGTGACAGAAGTGTTTTTATGGGCGAAAGTCTTATCAAGCTTCTTAATATCACTTCTCTGCCAGCCGGTGATACGGTGATCGGTGCAGATGAATTTCTGAAAATTATAAACGGTATAGATGACAGCGGCATTCTTACCACAAGCGGTTTCATTACAAGGATGACAGAAATGCATGATGAATCCCAGTCCATAGATATGTACAGCAGTGTGCTGAACAGGTGGTTCAGATGCCGTATAATGGCTGGAAAGGATAATGTTATCGGACTTGTAATGGATGTTACGGGCAGTGTTATCGAGAAAAAGAAGATAGAGTATGAGCGTGACTATGATGTTACTACAGGACTTCTTAACAGACGTGCATATATTAACAGGGTGGGTGAGCTGTTTGCTGCCCCTGAAAAACTTAAAACTGCCGCATTTCTTATGTGGGATATGGATAACCTTAAGTATGTGAACGACACCTATGGTCATGATTTCGGAGATGACTATATAAAGACTGCTGCCAATGTGTTCAAGCTTTTCCGTGATTACGGCGGAGTTGTATCCAGACTCTCCGGAGACGAATTCAACATATTTCTCTACGGTTTTGACACAAGGGACGAAATACGTGGTATTATCAGTACTGTCAGTGATAAATTAAATGAAAGCTACTGCACTCTTGCTGACGGAACTCATTTCAGGCTGAGAGCCAGCGGCGGCGTTTCATGGTATCCGGATGATTCGGATTCCTATGAAACACTCATTAAATATTCCGACTTTGCAATGTACACTGTAAAGCATTCCACAAAGGGAAGAATCGCAGAATTTGACCTTAGCTCATATAACAAGGATTCTATTCTCATAACGGGTGTGGAGGAGATGAACAGGATAATAGATGAGGAAAGCATAAAATACGCATTCCAGAGCATTGTATCTGTAAAAACGGGAGAGATATTTGGTTATGAAGCACTTATGCGTCCTCAGTCGGAGCTTCTCAGGTCGCCTCTTGAATTTATCCGGATTGCCAAAACAGGAGCAAAGCTTTACGATGTAGAGCGTCTCACATGGAATATTGCACTGAGAAGTTTCCGTCTCCTTCGTGAATCAGGAAAAGTGGACAAAAATGCAAGAGTGTTTGTTAATTCTATTTCCGACTGCAAAATGAAGTCCGAGGATGTTGACTATATCGAATTGGAAAACGGTGATATTCTTGACAGAGTTGTTCTTGAAATACTTGAGGGCGAGCAGGCAAATGAAGAATTTGTAAAGGCAAAAAAGAAGCGCATGGAAAAATGGAATGCCATTATTGCACTTGATGATTTCGGATGCGGCTACAACAACGAATATGCCCTTATTACTCTTAATCCCGACCTGATTAAGATAGACCGTTCTATAATAAGCGGCTGCGACAGCGATATAAGCCGACAGAATATTATTCTGAGTCTTGTATCCCATGCAAAGCTCAGGAATATCATTGTGCTAGCTGAGGGTGTTGAGACAAGCGGAGAACTCAGGACAGTTATTGAATGCGGCGTTGACCTTATTCAGGGCTACTACATTGACCGTCCGCTCTATGAGCCGAAACCTGTTCCCGACAGGATTAAGGAAGAGATAATCAGCTGCCAGCGTGATAAACAGGATAAAAAAACAGCCTCTCTGTAACAGGGAGGCTGTTTTTGTATAATACATATAAATGATTCAATTATATTAATTAACAACACTAATCTTGTTTAACAATTCATCGGAATTCATATCAAAAATAAAAATGTAATCACCACAGGCTTCAAAAGTATAAGAACCTCTATTTTGAATTTCTACAGCAGCTTGTGAGTCAATAACACTCCAATCATCAAGTGAGTATGTTAAATACTTGCCGTTATAGTAGGTTATTGCCTTTTTGCTATCCGCATATATTATTCGCTCAAAGGTATTGGTGCTGTACTGCAGTGATTTTGTGCAGTCGTCAGTATTGATGATATACAAACAGTCGCTTTTGTGATTTGACATTTTGCAGGTGGTTGCCGCTGGTCCTCCGTCCCTTGCGATTGACCGTGATGTAGTAATCTGCGCAACAGAGACTATATATTTTTCATCCGCAAAATATGGTGTTTTTTCAAAGAATCCCTGGGTATAATCTGCAACATCAGCAATATGACAATTCTCTGTATTATTGACAAAAGAATATTCGTATAGCTTTCTTAATTGAAATAATGATTCGGTATAAACTATTCGGTCTGTCTCAAACAGCAATAAATTTATCCTTCCGTTAGAGCTGATTATATTTTGATTCTTTGAATCGACAGCAAAATAAGAATTAGCATAGTTATCTGAATCCATGTCAAAATATAAACACTCTCCATACCTGCAACTATATTTATACAGCCTGGAGTATGAATTTTCTGACTCAAATACAAGAGAATAATCTATCGGGAGCTGTTTTTTATGACCATCATCATATAGTTCATAAATTTCAATTCCGTTAGATGATACACAGAAAATCACGGTATCATTAATAAAAAAATCATTTATATAATCAGGTATTGAATAGCTTTTTACTACTTTTCCCGATGAATTTAACGCTTTAAGATTGTCTGGAGTACTGTTATCAATTACCCAAAGTAAATTACCGAATGGTTTCATGAATGCGTATTTATCGCTTGTCTGATAAATACTTTTTTGATCATCCAAATTATATATATTGCCATCATTAATTCTATAATAATCATTGTTTAAACATACAGTCCTTGAATGCTCATTATACAAACCAGATACCTTAATTTGTATATCCGGATAATAAAAATACCCTCTATAAACAATAATACCCAATATAATTATGACTACTAAAAGTGTAATCATAATATACTTAAATCTTATCTTCATCAAAACCACCCAATCACTTGAGTATGTATCCCACTCTGAATAATTCATCAGAAGTGTTAGTTATGTCATCTACACTAATTGTAGAGGCAGCTTCATCTCTGGTTAAATTTGGCATAAAAACATCTCCTTGTTTATATATATATTTCATATCGATTTATTCATTATAAAAATCATAAATTGATATTGTAACCTTGTATATTTTGTTATCTGATATTTTAAAATTAATCTTTGTTTTATCATCGATCATATATGTTATTTGGTCTTCTACAATGGATTCTCCAAGAGTATTTATTATATCTTCTTTTGTTGAATTGAAAGTTAGCCACTTATATTCAAATTCAAAATCATCAAACATTGAATCAGGACTTATCTTTAGATAGACTACATTTTTTTCTTCTTTATGCTTTTCGTTAAAAGAACAGTTTTCGAGTATTACTGTCCCTATCATGTATTCTCCGTACCTGTCTCTTATACACATCTCCGAGCCCACGAGACAGGCAGAA
>CAMCOJ010000020.1 GCA_945876405.1 uncultured Ruminococcus sp. | reverse complement strand
GATTTCTGCCTGTCTCGTGGGCTCGGAGATGTGTATAAGAGACAGCGGTACATGCTGGTCATTTGCTGCTTCAGGAGCACTTGAAACTTCCCTTATAAAAAACAGTCCTTTCATTGACCTGTCAGAGCTTCATCTGGCATATTTCAGTTTTTTCGGAGATAATACCCCCTCAAATCCTGAAACCGGTGCAAACTCATTTATAGCAGGCGGACATATGGGATATGCTGCTGCATCGTATGCAAGATGGACCGGTCCGGTTGATGAATCCCTGCTCCCCTATGACACCACTGAGGAAAATATAGACACTTCTCTCTCAGACAGAAGCGACTACTTTGTTTCGGATATAAACATGATTAATCCCTACACACTCAAGGACAGTTCACCGGATGAAGTAAAAAGATTTTCCGACAGCGAGATAAAGCAGATGCTCATGGAGGAAAATGCTGTAGCCGTAAATATCAGATATGAAAGCACATGCAGCGAAAAAACATTTGCCCAGTATGACCCGACAAACGGAAAGACGAATCATGCAGTGCTTATAGTCGGCTGGGACGACAGCTACAGCAGGGACAATTTTCTTGTAAAGCCACCGGGGGACGGTGCATGGATTGCAAAAAACAGCTGGGGAGACAGCTGGGGACTTGATGGTTACTTCTATATTTCATACTACGACAATTCACTTTCAGATGCATGCAGTATGAAGACTGAGCCAAAGTTATATGATAAAAACTATCAGCACGACACTCTTTTCTATACTGCAGCCATTTCCCCTGACAATGCTGAAAGATGCACCGGATATATGGCAAACATCTTTACCGCTGAGGAAGATGAATTTATCCGGGGAGCTGGTTTCTACACCACGGACAATAATGCCGAATATGAAATCACAGTATACACCGGACTGACCAACCCAAATGACCCGACGTCCGGAAAAGAAGCAGCCGTAATAAAGGGTAAGGAAAAATACGCCGGATACCACACAGCTGCACTGGCTGAGTCTGTCCCTGTAAAAGAAGGAGAAATGTTCTCAGTAACGGCACGCCTGACCAATCCCGAATTTTTCTGTGCTGTTCCTGTGGAGGCAGCCGTGGTTCTTATGGAAAACCGCTTTGCCGTAAACGTTAGTGAAATAACCCCTGAAGAGATTGAACTGAATTCAGAAAAGGGTGAGAGCTTTATAAGCTCAAACGGAACCAGATGGACAGATACAAAGGGCCTCGAAATAGAAACTGTATATGATAACCCTCAGATTCCGGATTCAAACATCATGTACTACATTGGTAACGTATGCCTTAAAGCCTTTACTTCAGTGCAGATAAAAAATCCTCCGGAGTATGAGGTAAACCGGTCAGTTCTAAGTTCGCTTACCATAAACAAAATGCCGCTTAAAATAAATGACGGTCAGGGCAGTCCTGTTACAGAACTCTGTGCAGAAATAAGCGATGTCAGAGACTATGCAGTACTCTTCCCTTCCGGAACCGGTACAATAACCGTTAACGGCACGGAAGTTGTTTCAGGTCACCAAAGTCACAGAATACCTGTTGAATACGGAGAGAACAATATCGAAATTGTTTCATCTGAACCCGGACTTGAAAAAACAGTTTACAGACTTAAGATTTACAGAAAAAGAGCTGCTGCTGACTACAGAAATGAAACAATCCTTTTCGATGAAGAAAATGCTTCTGTAAAAGCAGAGGACGGTCATATTTTCAAAAACGGTGAGAGTATCTCTGATTACTTCGGACAGACTCTTACCGTTACAGAAAAGGACAAGGAATACGAACTTGTTCTGAATGAAAGAAGAGATCTCGGAAAAGCACTTGGTGAACACGCTCTTCTTACTGACAGCGAAGCTATTGCCGGGCTCTTTTCATTCAAAGATGAGGTAATGTTCAGCACATCCTCTGATATGTCGGATGCTCAAAGTGTTTACAGCAGAATAGTTCCGACACTCTTCGGCAGCTTTTTCAGAATATATCCGGATTATGATACCGATCTTTATTTTCAGATACCTGCAACTGATACTGCGCCTGAAAGCACAGTATGTCATTTCAGTATTCCTTCACGTCCTGTTATTTCAGATGAGGATGTTCAGGTGGAGATAACCGGCAGCACTTCTTTTGAACTCACAGTAAATAATCCTGAAAACAGAAAAGCGGAATACCGCACATTATTAAAGTACAGCAATGACAAACCAGGTTCATCAGACATGTATCCCTCTGAAAAAATTACAGATAACAAGGCTGTTGTTACGGATCTGATTCCCGGAAAAATATATTCGGTTTACATAAAATATAACGCATCAGATACCGGTTTCTGTACCGACATAAAAGAAGTAGTTGTAAAGATGCCCGGTGGAAATGAAAAATATTCATTCAGCTACGAGAAAGAAAAAATAATATTTGACGAAGAAAAATACAAAGTTTATGACCCTGACGGAAATGAAATGCACTGTTACGACAGTGTATCCGAATTTACCGGGCGTGAACTGAAAATGACAGATGCTGACGGAAGTGTTACTGTTATCAGTGTACCGTCAAGAGCGAAGGCTCCGGAAGTAACAATTGACTATCAGAACGGTGTGCTTACCGGAATATTTGACAGCAGCATATCCTACTGCAAAACCGATCTGTACGGATATACAAGCAAACCGGCTTCTTCAGCAAATCTTGCCGACAAAAACGGCATTATCAGTTTCAAAAAGATTTTTTCATCATACTGCTCATCAGGTGAAACACTTTACTTTTTTTACACACATACGGATAATTCATTCGCTTCTGAACGCTGCAGTGTGGTAATACCTCATCAGGACAATATTTCAGCAAAGCTTCTGAATATCAGAGGATATACAGACAGCACGATTACACTTGAAAAGCATGAAGGACTTGAATACGGAATAAGGAAAAAATTCTCGGAGGAATTCACATGGCAGGACGAATCTGTGTTTACCGGACTCTCCCGGAATACACAGTACATTCTCGCAGTAAGATACAAGGCGTCAGAAAACACCCTCTGCAGCAAAGCCACCTGCAGCATTATAAAAACCCTGCCTTCAGAGTATCTGCCGGGAGATCTTAATGACGACGGAAATCTCTCTGCCTCTGATATATTGATTTTCCGCAGAATACTCCTGTACGGTATCAGACCGGACGCATATCAGAGACGAAGTGCCGATATGAATAATGACGGCAGAATAAACGTACTGGATTTTCAGAGAATGCTTTACAAAATAACGGAGTGATACAATGAGAATACTTATTATAGAAGACGAGATTGCACTCGCCGATGCCCTGCAGCAGATACTGCAGAAAAACAAATACCTCACCGATGCATGTCACGACGGTGTATCCGGCCTTGACTGTGCAATGACCGGAATTTATGACGTTATTATACTTGATATAAATCTTCCGAAAATGAACGGATTTGATGTTCTGAGAGCACTGAGAATCAACAGGATATCAACGCCTGTGCTGCTTCTCACTGCCAGAGACGAAATATCCGACAAGGTTGCCGGACTGGATATCGGTGCAGACGACTATATGACAAAGCCATTCAACACGGAAGAACTGCTTGCACGTATACGTTCCCTCGGCAGAAGAAATGCAGGAGTCGTATGTGAAAACATTCTCAAATTCAGTGACATAAGCCTGAATCTTTCCACCTATGAGCTTACCTGCGGCGACTCTTCCATGAAACTCGGACTAAAGGAATTCTGCATAATGGAACTTTTCCTGCGCAGTGGTTCTGCAATTATCAGCAAGGAACAGCTTATAGAAAAAGTCTGGGGATATGATTCAAATGCAGAATATAATAACGTTGAAGTTTACATCTCATTTATCCGGAAAAAACTCCTTCATATCAAATCTGCAGTTACTGTAAAAACAGTCAGAGGAGTCGGATACTGTCTGAGCTGCGGAAGGTAAATTATATGATTAAGAAACTGAAAATAAGATTTGTTCTTGTTAATATGCTCATCCTCACCTTTGTTCTGTTTGCCACCCTGAGTTCAATTTACATTATGATGTCAAAATCTGAAATAAAAGTTTCCGATGAGATTATGGAAACGTTAATTGAGAATCACAGGAAGACAATTCCGCCGAATAAGAAAATTCCTAAAGACGGCAAACCGGCTGACTTTGAATTTGAAAATCTCAGATTTTCCGGAATAAACCAGATTCAGCCTGTAAAGCTCGGTGAGATAAATGAACCTTTCAGTGAGCGCTTTTATCAGAACACTGACGGACAGTCCAATCCCCAGTGGCCGGATCCGTGGGCAAATCCGTGGGCAAATCCATGGGAAAATCCATGGGCAAATCCATGGTTCAATCCTTGGTATAACCCGTGGGAGAATGAAGAACCTGATAATGATTTCGAAGATGACAATGACAATACAGATAATAATGATTTATCAGAGCCGAATCATGAAGACAGACCGGAGGATCCTCAGATAGTTCCTCCGAAAAATGACCGTCCGGAAAAACCGGATCACGACAAAGAGCCACTCGTTCCTCCTGTGACAGAACAAAACATTGTTACAGAGCAGCCATCACCCGAAAATACACAGGAACAGACTTCTTTACCTGACTCTCCCATGTATTCACATGAAGTACATACAGACGAAATATACGAAGAACCGGCTTTCTCCGAAAAACAGGATGGGTACGTTACTTCCGCCACAGAAGAACGTGTGAATTCATCTGAAACAGCTTCAGAAAGTGCAGTTACCAAAACTCCCTCTGAGCCGGACAACAAACCGCCGCTGGAGTCCACTACCAGATACAACGGAAACCTCGTCAGGTCTCACATAATCGCTGAAATCGGAAGCGAGGGTGAAATACATCATCTGTCAATGCAATACTTTTTCAATTACGAAAATGACACTGTTGAAAACGAGGAAGAATTCAGCCGGAAAATACGTGAAAAAATCTATCAGATAATCTCTGAAGGCTCGACTTCCGGAAAATGCAAAATTGAAACTGTTTCGTGCAGATACAAGATTAGCCAGACCGACCGTAACGGTGAAAGGATTATCATATTTCTTGACCGCTCCATTGAAATTTCTACACTCCACCGCCTTATGATAAGCTTTATTTTTATAGGCTGTGCCGGACTTATAGTGGTATTTTTACTCAGTCTGTTCCTGGCAAACTGGGCAATCAAGCCTATAGAGGTGGCGTGGAACAGGCAGAAACAGTTTATCGCCGATGCCTCACATGAACTTAAAACTCCGCTTACAGTCATTGCCACAAACACTGATGTTGTACTCTCCAATCCGAATGACAGTATTAAAAATCAGGAGCGCTGGCTGCATTATATCAGGTCGGAAACTTCACGAATGTCAAAGCTTGTTGCCGAACTTCTCTACATAGCCAAATCCGACTCGAATGAAATCAGAATGGAAATGTATGACTTTAACATTTCAGATGCCGTTTCGGAGGTATGTCTTAACTTTGAGGCGCATGCATTTGAAGAGCAGCGTGAACTTATAGCCGATATCTCACCCCGTCTGAAATATTTCGGTGATGAAGACCGGATAAAACAACTCTTCACCATCCTTGTTGACAATGCAATAAAATACTCAATAATCGGCACCCAGATATCTGTCTCCCTCTTCAGAAACAATCAGGGCAAAATAAAATTCTGCATCTCAAACAAATGCGAAAACCTCACCGAAGAAAACATCTCCAAACTCTTCGACCGCTTCTACCGCGTAGACTCATCCCGCAACAGCGGCACAGGCGGCAACGGTCTCGGTCTCAACATAGCCCAGGCCATAACCGAAGCCCACAACGGCCAGATAAACGTCACCTTCCACCACGGCATTATCTCCTTCACTGTCACACTTTAGGTGAAGGTGCCGCGAAGGAAAAACCGGACCTGAAATCTCAGATCCGGTTTTTTATTTATTCAGAACATTTCACTTAACCCTTAAGCTCAATCCCCTGCCCCTTAAGAATACCAATAATCTTATCCGCAATCTCCATTACCTCTTCCTTGGTAAGCGTCCTCTCCGGATGAACAAAGCTAAGTCTCACCGTTATCGCCTTACCCTGCTCATCAGTATATGTTCCCACAAGAGCAACATTTCTGATAAGTTCGGAATTAACAGTCTCAATAGCCTCCTTTATCGGAGCATATTTTTCAGAAATAAACGTAAGGTCTACATCAATAGAAGGGAACTTTGATGTTTCCTGATACTTAATGCCCTGATTAGCTGTACCTACAACCGCGTCAATTTCAAGTTCCGCAAATACAACATTTGCCTTCTTGTCAATCTTCTTAAGAACAGTAGGATAAACAAGACCTATCCTGCCTATCTCTGTGCCGTCACAGATTACTGCATTGTAGTTCTTAGGATGAATATATGCGTGATCAGGTTCAATTGCCTTGTATGAAAGTCCCTTGTGTCTGATATCGTCCATCATTACTGAAAGCATATTTACAAGTCTGAAGTAAAGTGTCTCTGTATCTGCTGTCTTTGAGAAGAGTGTTATGCCGAGCATTTTCTTTTCACGGCAGAGTCCCTTTTCATCAAGTCCGTCAACAACGCGGCCGATTTCAAAGATGCCGAATTCTGAATCAAATGAAACATTTGACTTTACCTGACAGAGCTGTGTAGGAATCATAGAACGTCTGATTGTTTCGATATTCGGATTTGCAGCACCTGAAAGCTTTACGTTTTCTTCAACTTCAATGCCAAGTTTTTTGTATTCGTCAGCATATGCCCAGATGTATGAATGAACTTCATGCATAGAATAACGCTTAACAAGAATGTCCTTGATCTGTTCCTCAACATTCTTTTCCTCGAACATGCGTACAGGATAAAGAGGAGCCACAGCTGTATTCACATCGAAGTTGTCATAGCCGTAGATTCTTGTTATTTCTTCGATGATATCAGCCTTGATGGTAACGTCCTTTGTTGCTCTCCATGTAGGAACATCAACTGTGAAGTCATCGCCTTCAAGCTTTACGCCGAAACCAAGTGAAGTAAGGGTGTTTACTATTGTTTCATTTGAGATCTCAATACCTGTGTACCTGTCAACAAACTTCTTGTCAAAGTTAAGTGTTACCTTGTCAAACTTCTGAACGTATTCGTCTGTAAGTGATGAAGTAACCTTAACACCGTTGTCGTAGTCCGAGAGAAGCTTAACGAAACGTGCAGCAGCTACCGTTGTCATTTCAGGATCAAGGCTCTTTTCATAACGCATTGAGGCATCTGTTCTGTGCGAGAGTCTTGATGACGACTTTCTGATTGATACTGCATCAAAGTTAGCTGATTCAAGTGTAAGTGATGTTGTGTCATCAACTATTTCTGAATCAAGACCACCCATGATACCTGCAATAGCAACAGGTGTGTCTCCGTTGCAGATCATAAGTGTATTTTCATCGATATGTCTTGAAACACCGTCAAGTGTTGTGAATTCAAACGGCTTTTCAAAACGCTTTACTCTGATCTTTTCAACCTTTCTGGAGTCAAAAGCATGCATTGGCTGACCCATTTCAAGCATAAGGTAGTTTGTAAGATCGGCAAGGTAGTTGATTGCTCTCATACCGCAGTAGAAAAGTCTGATTCGCATATTTACAGGGCTGACTTTTCTTGTGATATTTTCAAATCTGATACCTGAATAACGCTTGCAGAGCTCGTCTTCAATCTTTATGTCAACCTTTGGAAGATCGTTGTAAACTGAAAGATCGGCTGTTTCTATTTCCTTAAGCGGTCTGCCTGCAAGTGTTGCGATTTCTCTTGCAATACCGTAGTGTCCCCAGAGGTCAGGACGGTTTGTAAGTGACTTGTTATCCACTTCAAAGATAATGTCGTCGATCTCATAGAGACTCTTGATATCTGTACCAACTGCAGCATCATCTGTAATCTCCATGATTCCGTCGTTTTCATCACTGATGCCCAGTTCCTTTTCAGAACAGCACATACCGTGTGAAGTAAAGCCTGCAAGATCTCTCGGAGCGATAGTGATATCGCCAATTTGAGCACCGAGCTTTGCAAACGCTGTCTTCATTCCGACACGAACATTCGGAGCACCGCATACAACGTCAATGAGTTCACTCTCACCTGCGTCAACCTTGAGAAGGTGAAGCTTCTTTGACTTCGGATGTTCTTCAACTGATTTGATCTCTGCAACCACAACGCCGCTTAAGTCGCTGCCTTTGTAGAAAATTTCGTTTTCAACTTCTGCTGTTGAAAGTGAGAACTTGTGAATAAGTTCATCTATATTGATACCGTCAAGGTCTACGAAGTCCCTGACCCAGTTAATTGATATAAGCATTCGCTTTGACCTCCTTATTTGTCTTCAGTAAACTGTGAAAGATTTGTAAGACCTGCTGCATTGAGGTCACGGATATCCTTGATACCGTACTTCATCATCGCAAGTCTTGTCAGACCAAGACCAAAGGCAAAACCTGTGTATTCATCAGGATCGATTCCGCCTTCTCTGAGAACGTTAGGGTGAATCATGCCGCACGGACAGAGCTCAAGCCAGCCGCTGTGCTTGCATGAAGGACAGCCATCACCGCCGCAGATAAGACAGCTTATATCAAGTTCAAATCCAGGTTCCACGAACGGGAAGAAACCAGGACGAAGTCTTACTTTGATATCCTGTTCAAATACTTCTGAAAGCATTGTCTTCATAAAGAAGATAAGGTTTGAGATAGAGATGTTCTTGTCAACCATAACACCTTCCATCTGGAAAAATGTATTTTCGTGACAGGCATCTGTTGATTCATTTCTGAAACATCTTCCCGGGAAGATTGCTCTGATTGGTTTGCCTTCGTTGACCAGCTGGTCTCTGTACTTTTTGTAAATAGCGTTCTGAGCTGCTGAAGTCTGTGACTTAAGGAGCTGACCGTTTTCAAGATAGTAGGTATCCTGCATATCTCTTGCAGGGTGGAACTTAGGAATGTTGAGTGACTCAAAGCATTCGTAGTCTGTTACAACTTCGCTGTAGTCCTCTACTGTAAATCCCATGGAACGGAAAATCTTTTCACACTTTCTCTGAACCAGTGTAATCGGATGATATGAGCCTCTTGCAAGCACAGGCGGAACTGCAACGTCAAACTCAGGCATTGAGTTTATCTCACGCTCCATCTCTTCCTTTGCAAGCGCAGCCTGCTTTTCATTTATCCTGTCTGCACATGCAGTCTTAAGCTGATTTACCTGCTGACCAAAAGATTTCTTTTCCTCCGGCGAAAGCTTACCCATCTGCTTCATAAGACCTGTAACAGAACCGTTTTTACCTAAAAATGCAATACGGATCTCTTCGAGTTCGGAAACTGCTGTAACTGCAGCAAGTTTCTGTTCGAATTCCTGCTGTAACTGAACTATCTGTTCGTTCATTTTTTGACCTCCTTAAAAATAAAAAATCCGCCTTATTGAAAAAAATCAATGAGGCGGAAATAATATCCGTGGTACCACTCAAATTGCAGCAAAATATGCTGCCACTCTGCGCTGTAAAACAGCTTTGCCTTAATGCGGCAATGACATCCTGCTTTTCACAGGAAACTCCCGGGGCGAAATTCGGATACAGTACAGAATACGGACTCCCACCTGATGTCCGCTCTCTGAAAATCTGACACTACTGCTCTTACTTAAAACCCGATCACAGTATCTTAAAATATTTAAAAAAATAAAGTGCAGCTGCAAATCAGCAGTTACACCTTATTATATCATTATAGTTTTAAAATGTCAATATATCTTTTGTCGTTATCGTTATTTTTTCTCCTCAACACAGATCACACCAGTCTGTCCCGTTTCGCTGTTGTATTCACTGCAAAGAATGGATGTATCATTAAACACGTATGTTTCTATAATATCATACATACCCGGAACAGCTGAAAAATCAATCATCTCCTCACTGCTGTCAGTATCAAATGAATACCCGAAGATTTTGTTTTCATCTGTGTAGTAGATATCACTTTTTCCTGAACCTGAGATAACAACAGCACTGTCGCTGAGCTGTAGGGATTTGGGTTCTGAAAGCTTACCTGAGGAAACATCAACTTTTACCGCCACTGTTTCACCCTCAGAATCCGAGCATACTGCATACACATCGTCACCTGAAACAACAAGGTCTGACATAAGGAGACCCTGTTCCGTGCTCTTTATGGTGTTAAGTACCTTTCCGCCCCTGTCGGTAACATAAAGTACTGTTGACACAGACCCGCCGGTAAACTCCTGAAAAAGCATACAGATATTGTTTTGGCTGTCGGAACAGATATCCTGAATAACCGCATCGCCGTAATCATTTATGCTGTCAACTTTGAAGGAGCTTTTAGGATTTCCCTTCTCATCGAGTATATGAAAAATATACGCCGTATTAAATCCGCTCGCAGTTTCCTTCACCACACCCGGATCGTAGGTCTCAGAATAAATTATATATCCGTCTGAAGCAGTACAGAATGCGGACGCATAACCCTGACCTGCCGTAAGTTCAGTACTGAAATTCACGTTTCCGTCCCTGCTGACAGAAGTAACTGCCCTGCCCGATTCGGCATTTGCAACTGAATACATGCAGACAGTATTACCTGATGAGCTTACTGTAAATACATCCTTGAGTCCTGTGTCAAGCTCTTTTCCGAAGGAAAGAACAACCTCACATTTGTTATCTGCAAATTTATATCCGGTAACTCCTGATGAAGTTATACAGGTAAAGTCATATCCCGGATACTGAAATGTGCCGATAAAATTCCCGTTCTTAGGCAGCTTTACCGTATGAACATCAGGCTTGTTTTCATCAGGATTTTTAAATTCATATACATAGTACTCTGCATAATCATCTGTGGAAACAGCACACAGATTTCCGCTTTCAGATTTGTATATATCAATAAAATTCCCCTTGCGTTCTTCAAATTCTATTGTAACGTAATCCATGGGTTCACCGTGTGTTCCGTTCAAATCGATTTTGTACAGATACGGAACTGTGGTATAATCCTGCCTGTAATCAACGGAAAACACATAAAGTGCATCAGGAAAGAGAATGGCATCTATTACGCTCTCTGAAGCAGGAGAACTGAGAACCGGTGTGATATCAGTTTCACTGATTTTTTCCAGTGTTTTGGAATCATATACTGAAAACACTGTATGCTGAAAATCATCTCCGTAAACCTTGTCAAGTGCAGTAAAATTCCCTTCATCATCGCTTCTCAGTGTATAGAGGGAAGTATCATCCGGGAGACTGATATCAGCATTTATTTTTCCGGATTCGATATCTGCCGAACACATCTTCTGAACTCCTTCATTGTCACAGTATGTAACACATACACTTTCACTGTCGTTAGCCATATACTGTATGTACATATAATCAACAGCACTTAGATCAAGATCGGATACTTCACCTGAAGACGCATCAATTACCCTGGCAATCTCCTTTTCTACTACTCCGCTCTTCTGTTCATATACGTATATATTCTCGCCGCATGTCTGGAGAGATTTTATATTGTCAAATGAACGTCCCTCGCAAAGCTGAGTAACAGAATATTCTTTTTTTACAGTTTCATTTTTTTCCGTAACAGCCTCTGTTACAATGGGACTTTCTTCAGCAATGCTGCTTTCGGTATTACCATTGCAGCCTGTGAACGTCATCATAACAGAGACTGCGGCAAAAATGCCGGCAGTCAGTTTTATGATTTTTTTTCTGTTCATATTATATTTTCCTTCTTATTTGATTTCTTTAAGATAGAGAGAAACCTTGTTCTGTATTGTGGCAGCTGCATCCTTTGAAGTCTTTGAACCGGCAAATACTTCTGCAAGAGATTCGTCGATTATGCCGTTTATTCTTTCGTCGGTAACTGAACAGCGGTTTGCTGTTTCAACAGCGGTTCTGATCTTATCAGCTGTAACCTTGTCGAGTGGTTTCATCTCAATCGTTTCACCGTCAGGGGTCTCTACACCGTATCCCATATTTTCGGATTTCATTTCCTTATTAATAACCTTTTCAAATGATGATTTTCTTGAAGGGAATGTGTAGGTATAGTCTTCAGTAAGTGCATCCTGATATTCTTCTGTAAAGAATTCTCTGATGAATTCCCATGCAGCATCCTTGTTCTGTGACTTTTCACAGATTGCAAATGTTTTATCAGGGTAAATTATTGATCCGCTGCCGCTTTCAGAAGGATATCCTTTAAGTGTAATTTCCTCGCCTACTGCGCCCTGCTGGAGATTGAGAATCTGATAGAAATCATTGATATCAACTATCTCAAGCTGACATTCGTTATCGGCAAATCGGCGGTTGTATTTTCCGTTTTCGTATACCTCATCATCCATATCATCTTCATTTATTCCGTCCTTCACAATGAAGTCAACCAGTCCTGTAAATCTGTCATTGTCAAAATCACAGGTCTTTTTCTCCAGATCAACAAACTCTGAAAGATTTGATTTGATAAGCTGCTGAACAAGATTTTCTTTGGTCTGCTCAAAAAATACCTTTCCGTTGTCCGCGAGTTTAAGGAATTCTTCATGATTCCAGCCCGGTTCTGCACCGACTTTTGACTTTGGTCCGGCAATGGTCGAAAGTGAGAAGTTTGAAACAAGCTGACAGAGCTTACCGTCATATGAATAAACATCAAAGATATTCTCAAAGAAATCGTCCTTTGACATATCAGGATCTTTTTCGAAGTACACACTCATATCCGAAAGAAGTCCCTTTGCTGCAAATGACATCATATCAATCTCGCCGTTTCCTACGATAATATCAGGAATGTTTCCAGATGCCATATCGTTGTTAAGCTGGAATGCTCCGGACTTGTATGTGTCATCCTCATAGGTGCTGTACTTTTCGTAGTCATTCATCTGAATTCTGTACTCAGGATTGTTCCTGTTAAACTCTGAAATCTTACCCTTGAAATTTTCGTTGTATCTGATGTTCATGCCGGCAAGAGTGATAAGAGTTTTATTCTGAATCTTTGCGAGGGTGTTTTCGTCTGCTCTCTTGTAAATGGAAAGGACTGATTCACCTGTCTCATAGTCATATCCTGAACAGCGCATGCTGTCAGCACTTATAAGTGCAACATTTTCTATACTATCTGTGATATCACTGTCAATCCAGTTGATAATTTCGGTAGATTTGTTTTCACTGATACTGAAACCGTAAACACCCTCTGAATTTTTATAGCATAAATCATATTTTTCATCTATGCAGTTTATTGCATCAATTTCCATAGGAAGATTGAGGGATTCAGTTTCAGATTCAGTAAGTTCATTTTTCTCACGGTCAATTTTTGCAATATTCATGCCGCCTCTGTCTTTCGAATAATAGAAGACAAACTCACCTGAATCAGTTGGTACAATATTGTTTATATAAGAAATATTTTCTCCCCCTATTCTGCAGATCTCACTGCCGTCAGAGCCGAGTACCAGAATGCTTACACTGTTTTCCTCGTCCTCAGGTGAATATGAAGATACAGAGAGAAGATATTCACCGTTTTTATTCATTTCGAATTTTTCGACATAAGCATTACTGTCAGTAATAATTTTGTCAAGTTCAACTGATGTTCCGTAAGAACCGTCTTCATTAAGCTCCTTAATGAAGAAAAGCGTTTTTCCTCCGTCATCACTTTCCTCATATTTCTGTGTAAGTACGTTTATCTTTCCGTCCGGTGATGCAGTTATCGAGCTGATGTACTCATTGTCTTCACTTGTAAGCGGAATAGTTCCGATACTGTTGCCTTCATTGTCCATAATATAAAACTGCTGATATGAATCACCGTACGACATACCGTCAAAATAAATCTGCCCGTCTGAAAATGAAGCATAGTATGAATCCATCAGTTCTTCCGGAAGCTCACTGCCGACTGAGTACTTCTTTTCTGATTTGCCTGTTTCAAAATCAACGGTATAAATTCCGTCTTCACTCATATATGCAAAATCAGAATCTTCTGCATAGTATCCTTCTACGAGAAGTCTTACCTCTCCGGTTTCAAATTCAAGTCTGTCTGTTACAGCACCTGTTTCAGTATCAAATCTGTTTACAAAAAAGCTTCTGTAGTCATTTGAAGACAGTATGAACATGGTTCCGTCAGGTTTTCTGTAGATCGTTGATGCTCCTTCAAGGTCTCCGAGGTCATTCATTTCGTATACAACCTCACCTGAAGGGGAAATCTTCATTCCTCTGTTCAGGATTTCAGGCTGTCTCTTATACACATCTCCGAGCCCACGAGACAGGCAGAAAT
>CAMCOJ010000019.1 GCA_945876405.1 uncultured Ruminococcus sp. | reverse complement strand
GGATTTGTTGTCAAGTACGTTGGGAACGGGAACGCAATTCATCCCCCACCTAAGAAGTGGGGGTCTTCTTGCTGAAAAAGGATAAATGCATATTTTAAGGGGGTAATTTTTTTAAAAATGCATATTTTAAGAGGGTTATTTTTCGAAAAATGCATATTTTTAAGATATATTTTTTTGAAAAATGCATATTTTTAATTCGAACAAAAAAACAGCAGACATACATCCTTATCTGTGTGTCTGCTGTTTTACTTTATTTTTATCCGAACAATTCATCCAGTTTGTTCTCAAGTGTACCTTCTTTTGCATAAGGGAGTGCGTCAAGCATACGGAAATTATGCTTTCTTTCATTTGAATTACTGTCAAAGCCAAGAATAAAACTTAGAGCAATACGGTAAATGATTTCAGTAGGAGCAAGACCGTAAACCTGTTTTTCAAATATATGATCAAGTCTCTTATCACTGTCAGGAATCAATTCTGACATTTTTGGACTGTTATACAGGCGTTTTACTATTTCTGCAATATACAGACCTGACTTCATATATAAGTCAGCAAAGGTTTTATCAGGATCATCAAAACAACCTGGATTTTCCTGTTCAAGCATATCCACCATCATCTTTACAACATTTTTCGGAGTAAATATCTGATTGGTTTTCTGCGGCGGAATATAGTCGAAAATATCTTCTTCATTACTTTCATCAAAATAATCTGCAAGACGATTTTTCAGTGACAAAAATTCCTTAACAGAATCGTTGAATACAACTTCATCAAAAAGATTTCCCTGATAATGTTTTTCTTCACCGGTTTCTGAATCCCTGTAATTTCCGCCGTCACGAAGAAATCTGAATTCTTTGATCGTTATACTTGTAACTTCTTTGAACACATCATCAGGAATAATAGAATCAAAATTGGCAAGAGTGGTGTTTTCGTCGCCGTATGCCATTAAAAATGACGGAATAGTCCTTGTAAATCCTCTCAAATGATTACGTACAGCATCTTCAATGCTTTCTTTCTGACGTTCCTGCTTCTTTGTTTCAACAGTACGTACAACTTCTGTTGTAAGTTCAGGCAATGTTTCTTCAAGCTTTTCAGAAATACGTTTCTTAAAATTTGTTGTCGCATCTGTTATAAGGGCATCAAACTCGTCATTTACTTCTTTTTCAGTCTGACCCCTTTCAATAAGATTTGAAAGGGCTTCATTGCGCTGCTGTTCAATCTCACGTTTTTTAATAGTAAAATCACTGACTGCCTGTGTGACAATCTTCTCTGTTTTCTGTTCAAGATGTTTCTGAATAGACTTTCCGTCCTTTGGCTTTATATCAGAACCGTACTTCTTCGCTGTTATTTCCATAACAGGCGTAATAAGTTCAGTTTTGAGTGTTTCCTGCAACTGGTCTATCATTTTCTTTTCCGGAGTATTTTCAACTATATCAGCAGTCTTAGCTTCTATTACACTTGTTATCTCACTGTATATTTTATCTCCGAATATATCCTGTGTCTGACCGATTACAAACGCTTCATCAACCTCAACTTCGCCTTCATCGTCAACAGATACTTTCGCTCTTTCTTCTTTTGATACATTTACAGCATTACCTTCGGAAACAGGCTCGAAGTTCTGAATGATATCAATAACTTCCTGCGGAGCACTGAAAATATTTCCGATATTCTGAAACAGGAAATTGGACATAAATCCACGTCTTACAACTTCAACAGAACGGATTTTTCCCGGAATTGAGAGAACCTTTTCGGCATCGAGTTCAATCATTTCGCCACTTTCATCTTCACCGATGACAGGGAAGAAGTTAAGAAGTTCACGAACATTCTGTTTTCTGGAATCACTGTCACCTTTTCCGCCTGATGTTCCTGAAGACAAGTCATTTGCAAACTCTTCAAAAATAATCAAAGTTCTTGCCGGATCAAAGTCAAATACGTAAGCATTTTCTTTTACAAAATATTCGCCTCCTTTCTGATATTTCCACGGATTCTGTGCTCTGAATGCGGCCTGCATATACAAAGCCGGACTCTTGATATTACTGAGCATAATAACAGCAGTCCACTCAGGTACTGTTATTCCTGTTGTAAGCTGACCAACAGAAATAGTTATAGTTTTATCGTGAGTTTCTATAGCATTGCGGACTTTTGTATATGAATTTTTTGCTTCATCATCTTCTGAAAGTTTTCCGTCACCTGCTGCAAGAACTATTTCATAATCCTTAAAAACAGGGTGTTCACGCAATTTCTTTGCCAGTGCCTTTGCACTGTCAACACGGTTGAGCAGCCACAGAGTATGTTTCAGTTCGTTACGCAGTTCAGGTGTTGAAAACGGGTACTTTTCAAGAACTGTAAGTGCATCAAGAAACTTGTCGACAGAGCTGTCATATCTGAATTTACCGTTTGCATTTGTTTCAAAGAATAAATTGAGGTCAAAAGCGTATTCTTCTGTTTCTCCGTCAATTTCCACGCCCTGTTTCAGTTCACTGCGTATTATTTCCGACATCTGATATGTAAACAGATTCAGGCGTGGCAATGGTTCATAAGGATTTGTACCCTGTGTTTCATCCCATTCGCGTTTTTTCTTCTGTTCATCTGCATAGGTCCAGTTAAATACAGCATTCTCCTCAAATTTATCATTGGCAAGCGCCTTGAAAGGTGTTCCTGAAAGATGTAAAGTGTACCTTCTCTTTATCTGATAGAAAGCAATATCTGTTTTAGCTGTATCAACGCCCTCATGAGCCTCATCAACAATAAGCAGATCCCAGTTCATATCCTTTACTTCACTGAGTTTATCATACTGACCGCCGAAGTGTACAGAACCTTTCAGGTCCTGGAGGCTGACAAATTCAACAGCACTTCTGGAATTCTTCCCGCTAAGACTGTCTATGTACTGCTTACGTGAAAGAACATAGGGCTTTCCTTTGAGGCTGTCAGTTTCACTGATAAATGCAAATCCTGACTCATCTCCGAGAAACTTTACAAAATCTTCATACCAGGAATTTGCTATTGCAGGACGATTTGTTACGATAAGTACATTAAACGCCTTTTCTCCTGAGCTTGCTTTCATACGCCTGCACAAGTCATATGCAGCAAGAGTTTTTCCAAAGCGTGGTTTTGCATTCCATAAAAATTCCGCTTTATCATGGCTGTCAAAATATGATTTTGCAGCAGATACAGCCCTGTCCTGTTCATCTCTCAGCTTATAAGGAACAGTTGTACCTTTTGCATATAAAACTCCTCTGTTTTCCTTGAAATCAATAAGCATATTCTTTGATTCAGTTCCGGAAATATGAAACCACTCCGTATCCGGTTTACGTTCAACAGCATTTTTCTGCAGATATGCATGAAATTCATGGTCAGTAAAAGTATCACCGGAACCATCATCATATACAGCAGCTTTTTTCCATTCCAGATTCCACTCAACATCACTTGTATGAGTCTGCTGCTTTATCCTGTCCTCAACTGTCTGTTTTTCCGTATAACCAATCTTAGTCCACCCGTCATGTGACCTAATCTGCGGAGTCGTATATCCATAGAGCATAGGGATGATCTTTTGCGTGGTGTTGATATTTATTCTTTGCATATCAGGTCATCTCCTTTACATTCTTTTCAATAAAGTTTATTTCTTCCTGTGATAAACCGTATTTTTTATAAAGTTGTTTATCAATTTCCGCAATTGATTTGCTCCAGTCAATATCGCTGTTATCGGTGAAGTCCTGGAGTGGGACACACCTCCATTTTTCAGGTGTATTGGCTTGTGTCGCTTTTAAAATGTTTAATAACGCTCTTGTTATTTTGGTTTTTATGTATTTTAAGGTATTTTCTGCTTCGTATTTACCCTCATATGCCCCTATACTTATAAACGTTTCAGTACTTCCCACTCCAGGACCTACAACCATAGGAGAAGAAATTATCTCACCAAACGTTCCGTTTCCATTAGCACCAGGCATAAAAACCTTATACTTATCAAGATTGATTACATCATTTACATATTCTCTTCTAATAAATTTATAAATACGAGAGTTATTAATTCTTCCCAAAACAGAGATATATTCAAAATCATCATCGGGTTTTGAATCATGAAAAACTTGTGGTAATCTTTCAAAAATATTAGACGACATATCATAAGCATGACCATCACTTAATTGTCCAATAGCTTCTGGATAATCTTCATGTAGTTTCTTTGTTAATCTGTATGCAGTACGGGTAATTACTACTTTACTAAAATCAGAGAAATCCTTATGAGATGTAACTTTTCGAAGTATGGAATTTAACTCTGGGTATTGTGTAAAGATACCTATTTCTCCATAATCAGCAGTTTTATCTCTATATGATATTGATATTCCACCTTTAATTTCAGAATGAATAAAAAAGTTTTTACAATCTGATTCGTATTTAAGAATCTTAAAGTGTCTGTCATGCAACATTTTTTGATTCCATGACTTGGGAGTACTCCCGGCGTTAAATAAAAATCTCGCAGGATGAATTAATTCAACTTTATCTGCAAGATTGTACGCTGATTCCATAAACACATTGTATATGGGTGGTGCAAATGTTTCATTTTCGCCTAACGTGTTATCCTGATACGGCGGATTACCAATTATATAATCAAATTTCATTTTTTTACCCTTCTTTCTGTCCTTTAAATCCTTGAATATAAACGAGCATTCCTTTCTCCAGTCCTTAACCTTACAAAATATTACTTCATTACGTTCCTCTGATTTTTCTTCAAAAAAAGTCATCTGAACACAGTCATTAAAATTAAACGCAGGAACAGTATCAGAAAGTCCGTCCATCTGCCATATATTCCAGACAATAATATTTGATATTTTTTTGAGTTCAGATTTAGTAGCTTTTCTGTGCCAGTTGTATTCCAGATATTCGCTGAATGACAAAAGCAGATTTATTCTTGCTATTAGCAGATTATCTCCCTGAAATTCATACCCGTAAACACTCTGATACGCCCTGACAACCCACTTCATCCACTCATCTTCTGTAACGGTATTTTCACTCACTACACGAAGTTTTCTGTCAAGGATACCTATTCTTTCATCAACAGGAATAATTTCTCCGGTAGTAGCATCATATCGTGATACAATATACGGAGCTTCTCCGCAGGTGATTTCAAGACGCCTTGAATCAACATACATTTTCCAGTTTTTATTTTCAGGAAATTTTATTTTTTCTGTTTTTGCTTTCCACCCCTGATCAATCTGACTGTTAAACACTTCTTCACAGCCAAACCAGTCAGAATCAAAATTTCCAGCCATCATATTGCACACCCACGCCGGAGTAAATACTTCTGCCTTTTTCCTGGTGCGTTCATTCTGTTCCGACTGTGTCTTGAAAACTCTCGGCTGAATATCACAGGATGAAAACCCCAGAACGGCAGTTTCAGTCATATAATCATGCTCAGCATAACCATATCCGGAATATGTATCTGTAGCAAATATAATATTTTTACCTGTAGTCTTATCTTTCAAAAGTAATGAAAGAACATCGCTGACAGGGTATTTATCTATTTCAATAAGGTCCGTCAAGGAAATTCTCCTTTGCTTGAATTATTATCAACTTTATAATATATCTTGTAGTTTATTCATCAATCATTGTAACACGAATTTGCATATTTATCAAGTTAACAAGGATATAATTTGATTATAGTTCAAATTTTTGAGGTGAGTACATGGACAAAGCTTATGACTTTGGAGAAATATTACAAAAATTAAGAAAAGACCGTGGTCTGACACAGGCGCAGCTTGCTAACAAAATAAATAAGGAAAGCTCTATTATAAGCAGATACGAAAAAAATCTGCAAAGTCCGACCTTTGATACAGTACGTTCCTTTGCAGCTATCTTCAATGTTTCTATGGATTATTTATCAGGTATGGAAAAATCAACTTCAATCTCAACGGTTAATATGACAAAACAGCAGGTACAAATAATGAAAGACCTTGCGGAAGCTTTCAGAACTAAGAATACATCATTCTCCGGAAAACTCAGCGATGAACAATATAAGCTGATAGGTAAAATAGCAACAGAATTTTCAAAGTAAAAAAACAGCAGACACACATTCCTGTTTGTGTATCTGCTGTTTTACTTTATTTTTATCCGAACAATTTATCCAGTAAACCTGTTTTTCAAATATATGATCAATTCTCTTCTAACTGTCAGAAATAAGTCGATTGGTAGTTTTAATCTACTTGACAAATTTTAAAATATGCAGTACAATGTATTACGAAAGGAGTTGATAGTATGGCATTTTCAATCAGACTTACAGAACAAGAAAAAAAGATAGCTGACAGCTACGCAAGATTGCATTCAATATCACTTGGTGAAGCTTTTAAGCGAGCACTATTTGAAAAAATTGAAGATGAGTATGATATTGCTGTATGTGAAGAAGCACTCAAAGAATATGAGGAAAGTGGCAGAAAGAGCAAACCTATTGAAGAGCTGTGGCAGGAACTCGGAATATGAAATACAGAATTGAAACAACACCAAAATTTGATAGAGAGTTTAAGAAACTCGATAAATACACAATGAAGATGATAAAAGCCTGGATTTCAAAAAATCTTGTAGATTGCGAAAATCCCCGTAGTTTTGGTAAATGTCTGACTTCAAACAGAAGCGGGCAATGGAGATACCGAATAGGCGATTATAGATTAATTTGCCAAATCAATGATAGTGAGCTTATTATACTTGCCTTGTCTGTTGGTCATAGAAGAGATGTTTACGAATGAATTATAGTGAACGAGTCCATTATGTTCCCCATACGGAAGAATCCGACAGAGCCGATATTTTAGCATTATTTAACAAAATTTTCACCCCAACCTGAAAACAGCAGATACACATTCTTATTTGTGTATCTGCTGTTTCCATAATATAATCCGTATTCACTCAGCTGTTATAATCTTTATATTCTCATTTTCCTCATGTGCATCACGCAGCATTTTCTCAAATGCTTTTGCGTATTCTCCGAGGTGTTCGTGAAGGGCAGGGCGGTTTATAAGTTCTATCTCAGTTTCTTCGTTAATATCCGTAAGGCTGTCGAAAAGTGCATCGAGATTTTTGCCATACCATTCAGGGAACTTCATTTCATCAGCAAAATATGTATGAAGCAGCTGTTTTGAAGTTATTTTCTTTCCGTCAATAATTACTTTCATATTAATCATTCCTCACTTCCGTAAAGCAGTTCAAATGTTTCATAGTGATCTTCTGTATAGTAAATCAGGCCGTCGTTTGAGAATACTATTCGTTTTGCTCCGCGTTTTTCTGCTCCCAGCGTGTCGATATCACATTCTGTGTACTGACGCCCCTCTTTTTCCGGCAATATTCCTTCGTAATTTCCGAATCTGTTTCCGCCTATGCATTTTCCGGGCGCATAAGGCTCAAGTGAACCTCCGGACCAGCCGAGTGACTCTGCTTCTTTTTTTGTTATAAAATTGGAAGGCAGATGTCCGTATGTATAAATATAAAAAGCAACTTCCTGCTTTGTGGTGTATGCACCGTTTTCATCAATCTGAAGTTCTTCCTCAGTTTCATCAGTCACAGTAGTCTCTTCCGGGCAGGTCTCTGCAGGAAGTGAGATTTTCTCCGATACATCTGTTTCCTCTGAACCGGAATCTTCAAAAACAGAGACCGATTCAATCATATCCGCAATTAAGCTGTCTGTTTCCTTATCTGTTTCAATAAAGCCATCTTCCTTATCAGCTGAATTAAAACAACCTGTAAATAAAAGCATACATATCAGCACAGACAGTACACTGAAAAAATTTTTCATCTCTGTTCCTCCCGTGTGTTATTTTTTATAGCATATCACATTTTTATATTTTAATCAATAGCAAATTTTTTTATTGTAACAATTGTAACAGAAGTCGAATCATGATATAATAATAAACGTGTCGGATACCTTCCACATGGAGGGAGGTGAAAATACATGGAGTTATTTCTTTCATTTCTGTTATCTATTACAGCAAGTGTATTAGCTTACTACATTTGCAAGTGGCTTGATAGATAACCTTTTATCTGACATAAGCGCAAAAAAATCCCCTACAAGTTGCGGTGTAGGGGATTTTCTTTTTTTGGTGAAAACATGGAGTTATTCACATTTCTTTCAAGTGTTATTATAGCACCTGAACTATTATTTGTCAACACCTGTTTTAATATTTGCTGCATCAAAAATTTTTATAATTCCCCCTGTATATTATTGCATGGAAATACAAACAATAACATCACAACATAAATATAGTGAACGTCAAAATAAATTTGACTTTCACTATAATTAATTTATTTTTATTGCCTTGCACATCCGATGACTACGTCATCTCCGTGCAAATCGGCACCGGCAAACGCAATATATTTATTACGTTTGCTATATATGTTCTATACGGAGGTAATTTTATGAAAGCTACAGGTATTGTAAGACGAATTGACGACCTGGGTCGTGTCGTTATCCCAAAGGAAATAAGACGTACAATGAGAATACGTGAAGGAGATCCTCTTGAAATATACACAAGCAATGACGGGGAAGTAATATTCAAAAAATATTCTGCTATAAATGAAATGTCACAGAACGCCAGCCATGTTGCTGATATTATGTTCAAACTTGCCGGATGTCCGGTGGTTGTTTTTGACAGAGATCATGTTGTAGCTGTTGCAGGGGTTCCGAGAAAGGAATTTAGTGAAAGACGAGTATCCTCATCTCTTGAGGAAATACTTGAAAACAGGAAAAATTATTTTAAGGTAAAAAAGGAAGACAACTCAGTTTCTCCGGTTGAAGGAATTGACAGACCTGCTGTAGCGTGTGTTCCGATTATTTCCACAGGCGATGTCACAGGGGCTGTTGCATTTCTTGAAAACGGAACTGACAATACAGCATCCGAGCTTCAGACAAATCTCATCCAGGCTGCATCCCAGTTTCTCGGCAAGCAGGTGGAGTAAAGCAAAAATACCGAAGAGAATATTTTCCCTTCGGTATTTTTTTATCTGTGATAAATATTTTCCTTACCGCAGAATTCACAGAAACGTGCAGATGTAGTAATTTTCTTTCCGCAGTGTGAGCAGAAGATTTCCTTGTCAAATATAGTATTCACAAGGTTAGGAGGCTTTCTCTCACATTTTTTTCTTTCCTCGGTATTGTACACCCTCGAATAATCTCCCTTGTCGTACCATGCCTTAAGTTCTCTTGCCCTCATGACTGTCCACGGGTGACTCTTGTAAAGTTCACTGAAAAGCTTAAGTAGTTTGTCAAATACATTTTTGTCAAGTTTCTCAAACTCAACAGCCTGTTCAAGGAAAAGCTGATTGTCAATATCATCGTAGCAGCTCGGCGGATAACCGGAAAGCTTCGCCATAACCGAAACTGCAGCGTCAATGTTCTGACAGGCAAGAAGACCCGCTCTGTCCGCAGTTATTTCTGACATTCTGTACCACTGATAAAGAAGGAGCATAAGTCCTCTCATAGCAATCTCGCCTATTCCGAGAGTGAGATTGCCTATTATCTCGGCAATATACGGAATAAAGTTTCCTATCGAATGATAGAGAACGTGCTGACTCTTGATATGTCCCACCTCATGTCCGAGAATAAAAAGCAGTTCATCATATGAAAGAAGGCTGAGACACACACCGGAAATAACAACAATAGGCTTTGATGAACCGATAGTACATGCATTAAGCGAACCGGGTGCAACATAAAGAGGGGGAACTTCCTTAACGTCAAGTATCCCGCAGACTGTCTGCATTGCATGGTAGAGGTAAGGCAGATTTTTCTCAGTTACAAGTATATTTGATCCGGTATACTGAACTGTGAGTATCTTTTCAAAATTATATTCAGAGTAAAGTTTTATAATCTTTTCGATAGCCTTGTTTGTATTGAGATTGTTAAGATATGTTCTGTCAGTAGGATGCTCATATTCAAAAGATGAAAGATTAGTAAATATTTTTCTGTCGGAAGGTCTGTCTTCGGTCACTGCTGAAATCAGCATTTTTTCTATGTAATCTTCATTTGACTTGAATATATCATGAGGTTTCCTGCCGTTTTTCCTCAGGTCTTTCAGAATAAAATCTATACGCTTCTTAGTAATAACATCAAGAGCATTCATATATGCGGAAAAGGGAAGTCCCAGTGTATTTCTTACTTTTTCCGCTTTTTTAAAATCAGCACCTGAAAGTCCGCAGTACAGATAGCAGCTGAAATAAATCAGCGCTGCCTGATTTTCAGATATACCGCTTACCGAAGGAATTCTGCTGAAATATTCATCAGACATATCTCCGAAATAATTATAGTAATTAGCAATATCAATCAGTTCATCCTTTGATACAACATATGATACTGCCGCAATCATAACCGGTACAGCATTCATAATCTTTTTCCTCTCCATATTTTATTCAGCATCGTCTTCATCGCAGCTTTTGACATAGAGTTCATCAGCTGTCTCTTTTCCTGTGTCGAAAAGATTTCGTTTTTCTTTTTCGTATTTTTCTTTTTCGGCAATACTGTCTATACAATTCAAAAGTTCTGAAAATTTCATATTAATCTCCTTTTCATCTGTATTTATTCGGAATCAGCAGTTTTAGCCAGCTTAATAAAATTATATTCCTTTAACACATTTTTGTCAACGTATTTATTGCAGGAAGGTTACATAAAGATTATATCCCGAATACAATACAGATACAGTTTATATACATTTTTAAAATACCCTTGATTTTCAAAAATATAAAGACTATAATTAAATCATGACAGAGATATAACTGAAGAATAAAATAAACTATAAAACCAGCACGAAGTGTGCTGGTCTTTTTTTATATCTGAGCTGAAAAATCCGATATGCTGCATTTTTCACTTACTGCGTCGAGTATAACATCAGGAGTAAGATTTGGCGGAATACGTACAGTCATACTTATTATCATGGAATCATTTCTCTTTTTCTTCATACTGAGTCTCAGGATACTTACATTAAGCCTGTGCATGCAGTTTTTTATTTCCGTAAGAATTCCCTGATTGTATTCAGTCCTGAAAGAAAGCTCCGCAACCGGCATATTTTCAGGATTCGGCAGTGAACAGTGCAGAATTATCTGAATAATAATTATTGTCGCCGTTGCACATATACCGATTATATACATTCCCGCACCAAGCGCACAGCCAACGCCTGCAGTAGTCCATATTCCCGCTGCAGTAGTAAGCCCCTTTACATATCCGCCCCGCAGAAATATTACACCTGCTCCAAGAAAACTGACACCGGTAATAATATTGGAGGCCATACGTGAAACGTCAACATTTATACCCGGATCTCCGGCAACATCAAGGAATCCGTACTTGGATACAATCACTACAAGTGCCGAACCAAGCGTGACCATAATATGAGTTCGTATCCCTGCCTCCTTCTGTCTGCGGCTTCTCTCAAATCCAATCATAGCACCGCACAGAACAGCCAGCAGCATACGGAAAAGAAGTACAAGTTCATTCTGCATAAAATCCCCTCCTTTTACAGAAAAAATGCTCTTTAATATCATTATATTGTTTCCTGATGTGTTTGTCAATTACTTAAAAAACTTAAAACTGACTTTTTTGTGTGTATTTACATGCTCATAAACTATGATTTATAACAAAAATTTATAATTATATTGATTAAGCGATAATGTGGTGATATAATTATACAGATATATGGATTAATCTATTTAAGTAAGGAGAATATCTGGTATATGTCAAAACTCGTAAAATATGATGTCGGTACAAACTTTGATTACAAACTCTTCGATATCATAAAAGAAAACGACAAAGATCACAGAATTAAGAACGTTTACGGAAAACTTAAAAATGACGGACTTCAGGGTGGCCGTTCAACAAGTATCATACCTGAGCTTACAATGGATCAGTTTGCAGACTACGTTAAGGCCTGTAAAGAAAACGATCTTACATTTAACTATCTTATCAATCCGCTCTGTATGGATCAGAATGAACTCGATCCTGACAAAGGTAAGGCAATGAGAGATTTTATTCATAATGCCTATGATGCAGGTGTAAGATACTTCACTATAAACTCACCAACGCTCATAAAGTACGTAAAAAATGAATTCAAAGATGTATTCATCACTCTTGGTCTTTACGCTTATCCTGTAACCATCCAGCAGGTTGAATACTGGAGAAACTGGGGAGTGGATGAAATTACTCTTGACCACTCATTCAACCGTAATTTTGATCTTCTCAGAAAAACTCTCAAATTCTACAAAGACAGCGACTTTTCTTTAAGACTGATTGCAAACAATTTCTGTCTCAAAGAGTGTATCTTCAGACTTAACCACGGCAGTTTCTGTTCACATTCAGAGCGAGAAAAGTTATCAATGGACTTCAATCTTATAAACTGTACATACAGAAAAGTTTCAAATCCTAAAGCTATGCTTACATCAGAATGGATCAGACCTGAAGACATCCATTACTATGAAGAACTTGCGGAAGAAACAGGAAATAAAAACTTTTCTCTCAAGCTTGTTGACAGAACACGTTCTACTGAATTCATCGGAAATGTTATCAAAGCTTATACATCTGAATCATACGATGGAAACCTCCTCGATATTATCAACTGGCCTAATACAAAGAGTATGTTATTTGTCAGCAAAATGGGTGGAGAACTGGCTGGTAAACCGCCTGTACCTTCCGCTAACGGAGCTCCTCCGCAACTGCCGCCTACAAGATTTGCTGAAAGAATGGACAAATCATTCCTCCCTAAGTATGGTCGCACCATGAATTTCCCTAATATTTACATAGACAATAAAAAGCTGGACGGATTTATTGATCATTTTATAAATCACAATAACTGTGCAAACTCACTCTGTGCAGGAACTATAATAGAAGACGGCAGAGAATGCAGTTATGCATGTGATTACTGCGGTAAATGGGCTGAAAAAGTTATCTCCTATAACAAGGAAGAAGTTGACAACTGGCTCTCCGTTGCTTCTGAAGTACTGAGTGCACTTCAGTGTGGCGGTATGTACAAATAATATATACATCAAAAGGGTTTCTGAATAATCAGAAACCCTTTTCATTTGTTATATAATCAGTTTTTTTACTCAGCTGAATCAATAAACGCACTGTAGATACATCTTATAGCATCTTCAAAATCATTTTCGCCGATACCAACAATGATATTAAGCTCACTTGAACCCTGGTCTATCATCTTGATATTGATTCTTGCGTGTGAAAGTGCAGCACATACTCTTGCAGCTGTTCCTCTTGTCTTGTACATGCCGTGACCAACGACAGCAAGAAGTGCAATATTGTGTTCAACTTCGATATGATCTGGATTTACTTCCCTGCGAATCTGTGAAATGAGGGACTCTTCCTTTCCTTCCAGTGAAGCAGAACTGAGAACTATACTCATTGTATCAATGCCTGAAGGAATGTGTTCAAATGAAAGATTATTCTTGTAAAGAATATCAAGTATCTTCTTTACAAATCCTATCTCACCGTTCATCATTGACTTTTCAATGTTAATTGCGCAGAAACCCTTCTTGCCGGCAATACCTGTAATGGTTGTTTTGCTTTCCTCCTCGGAATTATCTTCTGCAACAATCATTGTGCCAGGAGCTGAAGGATCATTGGTATTTCTGATGTTAATCGGAATACCTGCTGTTCTTACAGGGAAAATCGCATCTTCATGAAGCACAGTAGCACCCATGTATGAAAGCTCTCTGAGTTCCTTGTATGTGATGGTTTTGATTACCTTAGCACTTTCAACTATCCTTGGATCAGCTATAAGGAAACCTGAAACATCTGTCCAGTTTTCGTATATCTCAGCATGTACAGCACGGGCAATGATTGAACCTGTTACGTCAGAACCGCCTCTTGAAAATGTCTTGATTGTATCGTTAAGTGTTATTCCGTAGAAACCAGGGATAACAGCATGTTCTGTATTTTTTATTCTTTCTCTTACTGCTTCAATTGTTTTTTCGAGCATAAATGTACCGTTGTCATCAAAGAAGATTACTTCAGCAGCATCTATGAATTCGTATCCAAGATATGCAGCAAGAATTATACCGTTAAGATATTCGCCGCGGCTGGCTGCATAGTCACGACCGCTCTTAGCCTTAAGACAGTATTCTATCTCGTCAAACTCCTTGTCAAGACTGAGTGTCATGCCAAGATCGCTGATAATTCCGTTATAACGTTCCTTTATCTTTCCGAACTGCTCAGAAATATTTTCACCCTTCTTTGCAAGTTCGTAGCAGCTGTAAAGCATATCTGTAACTTTGATATCATCGCTGTATCTCTTACCC
>CAMCOJ010000018.1 GCA_945876405.1 uncultured Ruminococcus sp. | reverse complement strand
TATTTCCTTTTTCCACAACAAACTATGATCAAATGTTGTTTGTACATTATACAATGAATGTTTAAAATAGACTTTTGATGTTCAACTCATACCATTCTAAATTAAAGTAAAATACAGAAAGAAAAAGTAAGTGAAAAGAAAATCAGGAATTAAAATATTATTATTCACTATAATTATTATATTGATATTTGCAGTTGCTTTTACTGCTATTGCGGCAATACCGGCAGAATTTGATTCAAACGATATTCGTGACAGATTTCCTTTACATCAGAATAATGAGAATGTTTACAATCGGGAAAATGTAAGAAAATACGCAGAGTATGCTTCAGATTATCTTCAGAACGGGACGTTTAGATTCCTTTCTCCCGCAAACGGTGACAGTGCTACTGACTGTGCAAATTATGTATCTCAGTGTTTATATGCCGGTGGATTTGAAATGACGGACCTATGGTATATGAAAAGGTACAGTGATTCCGTTTTAAAAATAAAACGTATAACTGATAAAATCTGTACATCTTTAAATCGATTTAATTATGTTTCATATGGAATCGGAAACGGAGCAGATTATACAGATATGAATTATGTATGGACATACACGTGGTCATGTGCCGGAGAGCAGATTGATTATTTTGAGAAAAATTTTGCAGAGGGAAGATATGAAGCAAATAATTATGAACAGTTTTCAGAACTGGTAAAAAGTAAAAACATTAATACAGGGGATGTTATTTATCAATGTATAGATAACATTCATCATGTAGTAATTGTTTCTGATGTATCTGAGAATGGGATTGTTTATATTTCCTCTCACAATCCTCCGTTATTTGATTTTGAAATTAATGAGGATTCATGGCAAAAAAGCGGATTTTCAGGAGGAGCTGTTATCTTGAAAATCAAAGATTACTGTTCATAGAAAAGTGAGCCATTTTCGCTCCGAATCAATTATGAGAAGGTAAAAATATTAAATCTGCATAGGTTACAGAGTAAAAGTAAGCCTGTATATACTCCGGAAACAGTAGTTACAGCAATGATAAGCAGGCTGTCCTGCAGCTGGCTGCAATTATGAACAAACTGTAAATTATAAAAATACTATTGACAAACGTATTTAATAAGAGTATAATGGAAAAGTAAATCAAAGCAGAACCTCAGTTCTCACCGGTTGGTTCAGTATCGAACCGGTCAATACTTTTAATGGATTTTTAAGTATGAGTACTGACGTGTGTCTGTACTCATTTTTTTGTTACATTTTTATGGTCTTGGAGGTGCTGACTATTAGCAACAAGGAACTGCAGATAAACGAAGAGATTCGTGACAAGGAGCTTCGTGTCATTGGAAATGACGGTGAACAGCTCGGAATTCTCTCGGCAACAGAAGCACTGGAAATTGCTTTTGAAAGAAATCTTGATCTGGTTAAGATTGCTCCTCAGGCTACACCGCCTGTATGCAAGATAATGGATTACGGCAAGTACTGTTTTGAACAGTCTAAGCGTGAGAAGGAAGCAAGAAAAAATCAGAAAGTCGTTGAAATCAAAGAAATCAGAATGTTCTCAAACATTGATACCAATGATTTCAATACAAAAGTTAATCAGACTTGTAAGTTTTTGAAGTCAGGCGATAAGGTTAAGGTTTCAGTAAGATTCCGAAAGAGAGCAATTGCTCATCCGGAACTCGGAGGAGAGTTACTTGAACGTTTCAAGGAAGCTTGTCTGGAAGTTGGCGTTGTTGAGAAGCCGGCAAAGATGGAAGGACGTAGTCTGGTTATGTTCATTTCACCGAAGACGAATAAGTAATTAAGGAGGATATAAAGATGGCTAAGGTAAAGGTTAAAACACATTCAGGCGCTAAGAAGCGTTTTAAGGTTACTGGAACTGGCAAGGTTAAGTATCAGAAGACAAACAGAAGACACAGATTAACTCAGAAGGAAACAAAGAGAAAGAGAATCAACCGTGCTTCTGGTGTGGCTGACAAGACAAACATGGGCGCTCTTAAGCAGCTCTTACCATACGCATAATAAGGAATTTGTTAATTTTTAAAATCAAATAATCGGAGGTAGAAATATATGGCACGTGTTAAGGGTGCGATGATGACTCGTAAGAGAAGAAATAAAACTCTCAAGCTTGCTAAGGGCTACTGGGGAGCTAAGAGCAAACACTTCAAGATGGCTAAACAGGCCGTAATGAAGTCAGGTAACTATGCATACGTTGGACGTAAGCAGAAGAAGCGTAACTTCAGACAGCTCTGGATCACAAGAATCAGTGCAGCTGCAAAGATGAACGGCATGAACTACTCAACATTCATGAACGGTCTTAAGAAGGCTGATATCACACTGAACAGAAAGATGCTCTCAGAAATCGCTATCAACGATCCTGCAGGCTTCACAGCAATTGTTGAAAAGGCAAAGGCTGCTCTTTAATCAGATAACAACACGCTCGTATTTATATAATAAGAGCGTGTTTTTCTTAAATACAGAAAAATGAAAGCGGTGTTTTTTTGACTGTAATAACATCAAAGGACAATCCTTCTGTAAAGCTTTACGTGAAGCTTTCGGTGTCAAAAAAGGAAAGAAAAAAGAGCGGCATGTATGTTCTTGAGGGATTTCGCCTTATAACTGATGCTGTGAACGAAAAATCACTGATAAAACAGATTTTTTTTACAGAAGAAGCATATGAAAAGTACAGCAGCATGCTATCCCAGGCTGATTTGAAGGAAGTAAAGGTGCTGATTATTTCAAATGAGCTTGGAATAAAGATTTCCTGTACGGAAAAACCGCAGGGAGTATTCGCAGTCTGTGAAATGCCACCTGTAAAAAAACTAAATGATTTTATAAGAAAAGACGGAAAATATCTCGTTCTTCATCAGCTTCAGGACCCTGGAAATCTCGGAATGATAATAAGAACGGCAGATGCAGTTGGTGTTGACGGAGTTATACTTTCAGAGTGCTGTGAACTTTACAGCCCGAAGGTAATCCGTTCTACTATGGGTTCTGTTTTTCGTATGAATATTTTTGAGAGCACCAGCACTGATGAACTGTTTTCATGTTTTGAAAACAACGGAATCTCAAGTTATGCTGCAGTAATTGACAGTGATGCATATGACCTCAGAAAATGTACATTTGAGGGAGGCTGTGCGGTATTTATCGGAAATGAAGGCAACGGACTTCCTGCTGATATAGCAGGAAGATGTACGGTCAGAGCAACTATCAGAATGTCAGGTCATATAAATTCACTCAATGCAGCTATGGCAGCAGGCATTTTCCTGTGGGAAATGTCGGGAAAATAATTTTTTAATCTGAGGAAAAAGAGAAAAATGAAAGAAACACTATACTGGATAAGTCTTTCGGAGATATTCGGACCTGCCAGCAGCAGTCTATGGAAACTTATGAGCACATGTGAAAGTGCCGAAGAAGGTTACCGGAGAGTATCTGAAGGCAAATTTACTCTTGCAGCGTGGGAGAAGAATCGTTTTCTATGCTCTTCTCCGGAAAAATCTGCAGAGATTTTAAAAAACTGCAAACAAAAAGGAATTGAAGTAATAACATACGGAAGTGAAAAATATCCTTCCAGACTCAGAACTATATTTGACCCTCCGGCAGTACTGTATCTCTCCGGCAATTCAGAAAGTCTGAGTGAAGAGATGAGCGTTTCAGTTGTAGGTACCCGTGAACCTTCAGAGTACGGAGCTGATGCTGCATTCAGAATATCCGAGGAACTTGCCCGTGTGGGATTAACAATAGTAAGCGGTTTTGCGGCAGGCATTGATTCGTCTGCACACAGGGGAGCACTTTCAGGAAACGGAAAGACGATAGCTGTACTGGGCTGCGGTGTTGACGTTGATTATCCAAGGGCAAACAGTGATATAAGAGATGCCGTTATGAAAAACGGAGCTTTTATTTCAGAGTACCCGCCCGGAACACCGCCTCTGGCAAGAAATTTTCCCTCCAGAAACAGGATTATATCAGGACTTTCACTTGGAGTGTTTGTAGCAGAGGCACCTCTTTCAAGCGGTGCGCTTATAACAGCAGACTGTGCACTGGAACAGGGACGTGATGTATTCTGCCTTCCTCCTTCTGATATTTTCAGCAAAAGCTTTCAGGGTGTGGTAAGGTATCTCAGAGACGGAGCCGTTCCGGTTTACAGTCATCTCGATATAATTTATGAATACTATACGAATTTTTCACATAAACTATCAGCGGTTAAACCTTCTGATGAGTATATCACAGCAAGGTCTGAGTCATTTATTTTCAGTGAAATGAATTCACCTGCAGTTAAAAAAACGCAGTGTAAAAAAACAGATGAAAAGGAACCTGCAAATAAAAAATTCTCACCGGAAGAATTTGAAGGAATTCAGAGAGAGATAGCACAGGTGATTGCAGAAAGACCTGTTCATATTGAGGAAATAAGCAGCATGACGGGAACTGATATATCAGAACTTCTTGCTGAACTGACAGATATGGAGATTTCCGGAGCAGTACAGTCGCTTCCGGGAAAACAGTATATTCTCGTTTAGTGCGAAAAAACTTTTGACAAATCAGAACAAATCAATTATACTATATATTATTGCAAATAAATGTCCGGAAATCTGAATTTGTTTCAGGTCTGTGACAGAACAATCAAAACAAACAGTGGAAAAGGAGAGCGTAATGTCAGATCTTGTTATAGTAGAGTCTCCTGCCAAGGCTAAGACAATACAAAAATATCTTGGTCCCGGTTATGAAGTAATTGCTTCTATGGGACATATCCGTGATCTTCCGAAATCAAAAATCGGTGTTGATCTTGAAAATGATTTTGAACCAATTTACACCGATATGAAGGGTAAAGAGGATGTTATAAAAGAATTAAAAAAATGTGCTAAAAAATGCGACAAAATCTATCTCGCAACTGACCCGGACCGTGAGGGAGAAGCTATATCATGGCATATAGCTCAGATGCTCGGTCTTGATCTTAACGATAACAACAGAGTTGCATTTAACGAAATCACAAAGTTCGGTGTTCAGAGCGGTATGAGCAATCCACATAAGATTGACATCGACCTTGTAAATGCACAGCAGGCGAGAAGAATACTTGACCGTATTCTCGGTTATAAACTCAGTCCGTTTCTCTGGAGAAAGGTTAAGAGAGGACTGTCTGCCGGTCGTGTACAGTCAGTAGCAGTAAGTCTTGTTGTGGACAGAGAAAATGAAATCAGAAAATTCGTTACTCAGGAATACTGGAGTATTGACGGAAAATTTACCGCACCGTCAAGCAGAAAGGTTTTCTCAGCAAAGCTTGCCTCTATTGATTCAAAGAAGGCAGACCTTAAAACAGAAGAGGAAACCAACAAGGTTCTTGCGTCTCTTGAAAACGAAGAATTCCGTATTACAAAAGTAAAGAAAAGAGTAACAAAAAGACAGCCAGCGCCGCCGTACATTACTTCAACCCTCCAGCAGGAAGCCTCACGACGTATGGGCTTCCAGGCAAGAAGAACAATGAAGGCAGCTCAGGAACTGTATGAAGGTATCGAGATAGAAGGTCTGGGACTTGTTGGTCTTATCACATATATGAGAACAGACAGCCTTCGTGTTTCCGATGAGGCAAAGCAGGCTGCTGCTGAATATATAAAGGGTAAATATGGTGAGGAATATCTTCCGCCTTCACCGCGTGAATACAAGTCAAAGAAAAATGCACAGGATGCACACGAAGCCATTCGTCCTTCCATGCCTGAGCTGGATCCTGAACGTGTAAAGAGCAGCCTGACTACTGATCAGTACAAGGTGTATAAGCTTATCTGGGAGCGTTTCATCGCCAGCCAGATGGCAAATGCACTTCTTGATACAATGTCAGCTGAGATTACAGCAGGAAACTGTACTTTCACAGCTTCAGGCTATTCCGTAAAGTTCAAGGGATTTTCAGTTCTTCATGTTGAATCAAAGGACGGTAATGATGAAGAGGAGAACAAGGAACTTCCTCCGCTTGAAGAGGGAGATGTTCTTAAAGTAAAGTCACTTGGCGGAAATCAGCACTTTACCCAGCCTCCTTCAAGATACACGGAAGCTACGCTTATCAAAACCCTTGAAGAGAACGGTATAGGCCGCCCTAGTACTTATGCACCTACAATAACGACAATTACATCAAGAATGTATGTTGAACGTGACGGAAAGCAGCTTAAGCCGACTGTCCTTGGTGAAGTTACAACAGAACTTATGAAGGATCATTTTTCCAATATCGTGAATGCGAAGTTCACTGCAAATATGGAAACAAACCTTGATGATGTTGAAAAGGGCGAAAAGGACTGGAAGGCTACGCTTAAGGATTTTTATGAGGAATTTGACGCTACTCTTGCAAAGGCAGAAGTTGCAATGGAGGGTAAGAGAGTGAAGATTCCGAGCGAGGAAACAGATGTTATCTGTGACGAATGCGGAAAGAATATGGTAATTAAGATTGGCCGTTTCGGAAAATTCCTTGCCTGTCCGGGATTCCCTGAGTGTACAAATACAAAAAAGATTGTTCAGGCAACAAAGGGCGTATGTCCGCTTTGCGGAAATACAGTTATTGCGCAGAAGTCAAAGAAGGGCAGAAACTTCTTCGGATGTGAAAAATATCCGGAATGTACATTTATGACATGGAATACACCTATTGAAGACAAGTGCCCGAAGTGTTCGTCGACGCTTTTCAAGAAGGGCGGCAAGGCAGGCAAGATCCTCTGTGAAAAGCCGGGCTGCGGTTACGAAAGAGGTCTGTAATACATGGCAGTAAAAGTAATAGGTGCCGGACTTGCCGGATGTGAAGCAGCATGGCAGCTTGCAAATGCCGGCATTGAAGTGGAGCTTTATGAAATGAAGCCGAAAAAATTTACACCGGCACATCACTATGATGGCATGGCAGAACTTGTATGTTCCAACTCACTGAAAGCATCGAGAGTTGATTCCGCCTGCGGACTTCTTAAGGAAGAGATGCGTCTTCTCGGTTCACTCATTGTTCCCTGCGCAGTTGAAACACAGGTTGAAGCCGGAGGTGCACTTGCTGTTGACAGAACAAAATTTTCAGATCTTGTGACGGAAAAAATAAAATCCCATCCCCTGATAAATGTTATATCAGAGGAGGTATGTGCAGTACCTGAGGGAAATGTTATCATAGCTACAGGACCGCTTACATCCGGTGCCCTTGCAGAATCAATCTCGGAAAAATGCGGCAGCTACCTGAGTTTCTTTGATGCAGCAGCTCCTATAGTAACATATGACAGTCTTGATAAGGACGTTGTTTTCTTTGCATCAAGATATGACAAAGGAGATGCGGACTATATAAACTGTCCTATGAACCGTGAGGAATACGAACTTTTCTACAATGAACTTATAAATGCAGAATCAGCACCTCTTAAAGAATTTGACAGAGAATCATTCAAGGTGTATGAAGGCTGTATGCCGATAGAAGTTCTTGCGAAGCGCGGTGAGGATACAATGAGATTCGGTCCGCTCAAGCCTGTGGGACTTACGGACAAAAGAACGGGAAAAAGACCGTATGCTGTTGTTCAGCTGAGGAAGGAAAACCGCGAGGGAACCATGTATAACCTTGTTGGTTTTCAGACCAACCTTAAGTTCGGGGAGCAGAAAAGGGTATTTTCACTTATACCGGGACTTAAGGATGCAGAGTTTGTAAGATACGGTGTTATGCACAGGAACTCATTTATAAACAGTCCGTTGCTTCTTAAGCCTACATTTGAGATGAGAGAATGTCCGGGAATATTCTTTGCAGGACAGATTACAGGAGTTGAAGGATACGTTGAATCAGCTGCCAGCGGTATTATTGCGGGTATAAATATGGCAAATAAACTTCAGGGAAAGACTGAGTTTATTATGCCTCCTGAGACAATGACCGGTGCTCTTGCAGCATATATAAGCGACATTTACAATAAAGATAATTTTCAGCCGATGGGTTCAAACATGGGAATTCTTCCTGAACTTCCGGAAAGAATAAAGGATAAAAAGAAGAAGTACCAGATGTACGCCGACAGAGCACTTGAGAAACTCGGCGAATTAATATAAGTCAGGAGTTTATTATGATTAACGTTATAGTTGATGCATTTGGCGGCGACAATGCACCTGATGCGGTTATAGAAGGAAGTATAATGGCTGTTCAGAGTCTTGGAATAAAGGTTACACTTGTTGGTGATACCCAAAAGATAAATGAGTCAGCGGAAAAGCATAATCTCAGCCTTACAGGTATAGATATTGTACAGGCTGATACAGTTATAGATATTCATGAAGAACCTACTGAGATTATCAAGAGCAGAAAGGACTGTTCAATGGCAGTCGGACTTCAGCTTCTTCATGACGGGAAGGGCGATGCCTTTGTAAGTGCAGGAAGCACAGGAGCACTTGTTGTGGGGTCAACATTTATTGCAAAGAGACTCAAAGGAATAAAGAGGGCAGCTCTTGCTCCGATAATGCCTGCAAAAGACGGATATTTTATGCTTCTCGACGGCGGTGCCAATTCAGAATGCCGTCCTGACGCACTTGTCCAGTTTGCTGTTATGGGTTCTGCCTACATGGAAAAGGTAATGAATATCAAAAATCCAAGAGTAGGACTTCTTAATATCGGTGCTGAAGAGACAAAGGGCAGAGAACTCGAGATAGAAACATATAAGCTTCTTGAAAAGGCTCCGCTCAACTTCACAGGAAATGTGGAAGCACGTGATCTTCCTTTTTCAAAATGTGATGTAGTGGTTACAGACGGATACACAGGAAATATAGCACTTAAACTCTATGAAGGAATGGGTCTTTACTTTGGAAAGACTCTTAAGAATATGCTCACGTCAAATATAAAAACCAAGCTTGCAGCACTTCTTCTTACGAATCAGGTAAATGCCTTCAAAAAGAGCATGGATTACTCCGAAGTCGGCGGCGCAGTACTTATGGGAATATCAGGTACAGTTATCAAGGCACACGGAAGTTCTGACGGCAAGGCATTCTACAATGCGATTCGTCAGGCAAAGGAATGCGTTGAAGCAGGGGTTACAGACAGTATTTCAGCTTACATAGAGAGTCAGAAGGGAGGAGAGTAATTTGACAGAGCTTGAAGAAAGCATTCATTACAGATTTAATAACAAAAAACTTCTTACTGAAGCACTTTCACATTCATCATATGCAAATGAAAACAAGAGAAACCGCAGAAGCAACGAGCGTCTTGAATTTTTAGGTGACAGTGTACTGTCAATCGTTGTTTCACAGTATCTTTTCGAACATTTTTCACATCTGCCTGAAGGTGAACTTACCAAGATAAGAGCTTCCCTTGTATGTGAAAAATCACTCCATGTTTTTGCAAAACAGATAGATCTCGGAAAATATCTCCTTCTCGGAAAAGGAGAGGAAAACACAGGAGGCAGAGAGAGAGCCTCCATTCTTGCTGATGCATTTGAAGCACTTATAGCCGCAATTTATCTTGACGGAGGGCTTGATGCTGCGAAAGAGCATATTCTCAGATTTATTCCTGAGGATATCGATTCACAGAAGAGCTCTGCATTCAATGACTACAAGACAATTCTTCAGGAGGTCATTCAGCAGAATCCTGAAGAGAAGGTTGAATATGTCATTGCGGATCAGAGCGGACCTGATCATAACAAGGCATTTACAGTAAATGTCTGTCTGAACACAAACGTAATAGGCGTCGGTGTCGGAAGAAGCAAGAAGGAAGCAGAACAGATGGCTGCCAGAGAAGCCCTGAAACTTATGGGATACGATGAAGCACAGTAATATTTCGGTTTTCATACCTCATACCGGATGTCCCCATATGTGCAGTTTCTGCAATCAGCATACCATAAGCGGTGCACAGCATGCTCCCTCCGGTGATGAAGTAAGAAAAATCTGCAGCGACGCATATGCATATATCAAAAACCGTGAAAACTGCGAGATAGCATTTTTCGGAGGAAGCTTTACTGCTGTTCCGGAAAAATACCGCACAGAACTTCTTGAAAGTGTTCAGGAGTTTGTCGGGAATGACGGTTTCCGCGGGATACGTATATCCACACGTCCGGACTGTATAGACGAAAGTATACTTGAAAGCTTAAAAAAATATCAGGTAACTGCCATTGAGCTTGGCTGCCAGAGCATGGATGATGAGGTTCTCTGTCTTAATGACAGAGGACATACCGCAGAAGATGTTGTCAGGGCTTCGGAACTGATAAAGGCTTACGGTTTTGAACTCGGTCATCAGATGATGACAGGACTTTACGGTTCGACTCCGGAAAAAGACAGCCTTACTGCTGATGCGATTATTTCTCTGAAACCTGATACAGTAAGAATCTATCCGGTAGTGATTCTTGAAGGAACCCGCCTGGCGGAGCTTTATAAATCAGGTGCGTACTGTACTTACAGCCTTGAGGAAATGACCGGTTACTGCAGCAGCATTATGCAGCGGTTTGAGGAAAACGGAATAAGAGTAATAAAATGTGGTCTTCACGCCTCGGATAATGTCGAAGGTGAGATGATTGGCGGTTATTACCACCCGGCATTCAGAGAACTCTGTGAGAGCCGGATATACAGGGATAAGCTTGAAAAAATACTTGATAAGGGCAGCTACAGGATACACGTGAGAAATGATCTTGTAAGCAAGGTTATCGGACAGAAGCGTTCAAACATAAATTATTTCAGCCTGAAGGGAATAAATATTAAGGTTGTTCCGTCAGAGCAGAAGGAAGAATTAAATGTATTTAAAATCACTTGAATTACATGGATTTAAGTCCTTTCCTGATAAGGTGGTACTGTCCTTTGACAAGGGGCTTACAGGTGTAGTAGGACCAAACGGCAGCGGAAAAAGTAATATTGGTGATGCGGTGAGGTGGGTTCTCGGTGAACAGTCAACCAAAACACTCCGCGGAAACAAGATGGAAGATGTTATTTTTTCCGGTACTACAGCGAGAAAGCCGGCCGGATTTGCCTCAGTTACACTTACGATAGACAACAGTACAGGCGAACTTAATCATGATGATGCCGAAGTTGCAGTAACGAGAAAACTGTACCGCAACGGTGACAGTGAATACAGGATAAACGGCAAAAGCGTGCGTCTTAAAGACGTAAACGAACTTTTTATGGATACAGGTCTCGGACGTGACGGCTATTCCATAATCGGACAGGGACGTATAGCCGAGATTGTCGGTGCACGAAGTACTGAACGCCGGGATATTTTTGAGGAAGCAGCCGGTATCTCAAAGTTTCGTTACCGTAAAGCTGAGGCACAGCGCAAACTGGCACAGGCACAGGAAAATCTTAACAGACTTCTTGACATTGTTTCAGAACTTGAATCAAGAATAGAACCACTGAAAAAACAGGCAGAGAAAGCAGAAAAATTTCTTGTGCTTGCTGAGAGCAGAAAAAAGCTTGAGATTTCGCTGTGGATTTACGAACTTAATCAGCTCAAAGCTGCACTTGACAAGATTTCAGAAGACATGCTTATTTTTACGGCACAGTATGAAAATACTGAAAGCCAGATAGAGCGGGAAGAAAAAGAAATCCAGACTGCATATGAAAAAATGCGCGAAATAACCGTCAGAATAGACGAATACAAGGCTCAGATTCTTGAAGTTGAAAGAAAATCATCTGACTATCGTTCAGATATTGCTGTTTGTGAGAATGACATACAGCACAGCGAAGAGATGATAAAGTCAGTTACGGAAAAGAAAAACAGTGATGAGGATTCAAGAAAGGCTGTTTCTCTTAAGATAGCTGAACTTCAGAATAAACTTGCAGAGAAGGAGAACCTTGTAAAGGAAACCGAAAAGGAACTTGAACTTACTGAAAAAAGTTTTGCAGATACAGAACGGGAGGCAAGTGAAGCTGAGAAAAGTTTTGGCGATAAGGAGGAGCATATAAATTCTCTTTACCTGAAACAGAGTGAGGTAAAACTCAGTATTGCTGCTGCTGCTTCGAGAGAAGAGGAAACCAGGAAACAGCTTGAGGATATCAGCACACAGCTTGAAAACTTCAGCAGTACAGCGGCAGGCTATGAGGAAGACCTGAAAAATGCCCGTGAGGTGCTTGCAGTTACAGAAGAAAAGGAAAAGGAAACTGAGAACCGTATCAACGGTCTTGGCATGGTTTACAAAAAGAAAAAAGCTTCTTTTGATGAGAAGAAGCAGCTTTTTGAGGAACTTACTTTTGAACTGAAGGAAAAACAGCACAGGGAAAAACTTCTTACAGACCTTGAAAACAGCATGGAGGGCTTTAACTACAGTGTCAAAGAGGTAATGAAGGCTTCGAAAACATCAAGAATTTCGGGTATATACGGAACGGTGGCTCAGCTTATTACGGTTGACAGCCGTTATACTACTGCCATTGAAACTGCTCTTGGTGCTGCTCTCCAGAATATTATTGTAAAAAATGAGGACACAGCCCGCAAATGTATCATGCTCCTCAAGGAACTCAAGAAGGGACGTGCCACATTTCTGCCTGTAACCTCCGTTAAACCTTATGAATTTCATGAAAACGGAGTGAGAAATGAATCCGGATTTGTTGCAGTTGGTGACGAGATAGTTTCATGCAGCGACGAATACCGCAGGATAATGAGCAACCTTTTAGGCAGAACGGTTATTGCTGAAGATATTGACTATGCAACTGTTATTGCAAAAAAGTATTCCTACAAATTCAGAATAGTAACTCTTGACGGTCAGGTTATCAATGCCGGCGGTTCGTTTACGGGCGGTTCTGCTGTTCAGTCACACGGTATGCTTTCAAGAAAGAATGAAATAAATGAACTTTCTGAAAAAATAAAGGAACTCGAAAAAAATTCCGCAAAGGCAAGGGAAGAGGCTGAAAAGATAAGAGCTGAAGCAGAAAAAATCCGTCTTGAAACCGAGGCGGAAAATGAACTCAGACAGAAGCTCAGCGAAGAAAAAATGAGCTTTAAGTCTGAAATAAAAAGTCTGGAGTCAATTATTTCTCAGACAGAGATGCAGAATAAAACTTACAGTGACAATAAACTCAGACTTGAAAAAAACCTTAGTGAAATACATAATGAGTCTGAAAAATCATCTGAAGAGCTTGAAAGAATTAATAAAGAAATAGAAACTGCCCAGGATGGTATTGATTCACAGCAGAGCATAAAGGACAGTCTTACAGGCAGGAGAAAGGAACTGTCTGATAAACTCTATGAGCTTAAACTAAAAAAAATGGAAGCAGAAAAATCATGCGAAGCTGTAAAACTTGAAATAAGTCACAGTGAAAGTGATGCAGAGAGTCTGTCTGAAAACACAAAACTGCTTGATTTTCAGCTTGAGGAAAATAACAGGATTATCAGTGAGAGAAGAGCACAGATTGAAAAAAACAAGGCTGAACTTCAGAAATCAGCTGAACTGATGGAAGATTACAGAAACAAAATAAACAGTTCTTCAGCACTTCATAATGAGCATGAGCAGAAGATAACACAGATGCGTGCAAATCTTAAGACAGTAAATGACGACAAGGAACGAGTGTCAAGGGAAATCTCCAGACTTGAGGAAAAGAAAATCAACAAGCAGCGTGACTATGATTCAATCATTTCGCGTATGTGGGAAGTTTATGAACTTACCAGAACAGAGGCTGAAAAGATTTCTTCCGTTCCGGAAAACGTTTCAGAATCACAGAAAAAACTCAGTGAAGTGAAGTCATCAATCAAGGCACTTGGAAATATTAACGTTTCTGCTATTGAAGAGTACAAGGAAGTATCCGAACGATATGAATTTCTGTCCGTACAGCTTAAGGACGTTGAGACCTCACGCCGTGAACTTGAAAAACTCATTGATGAACTTACGACTGATATGCAGAGAATATTTGCCGAGAGTTTTGCTCAGATTAATGAGAATTTCAAAGCGATATTCGTCGACCTGTTCGGCGGAGGAAAGGCTGAACTTGAACTTACGGATCCGGACAATATACTTGAATCCGGTATAGAGATTAAGGTTGCTCCTCCGGGAAAGGTTATTAAAAACCTCATCTCTCTGTCAGGCGGAGAACAGGCATTTGTTGCTATAGCTATATACTTTGCCATTCTTAAGATAAAGCCTGCACCTTTCTGTATTCTTGATGAAATTGATGCCGCACTTGACGAGGTAAACGTAAGAAAATATGCTTTCTACCTCAAAAACTTTGTGGACACAACTCAGTTTATTCTTGTAACTCACAGAAGAGGCACTATGGAACTTGCAAACGTTCTTTACGGCGTCACAATGCAGCAGAACGGTATCTCAAAACTTCTTAAAATGAATCAGGTTGACATACCTGATGAACTGGCACAGTAACCGGATGCACTCACCGTTTTTCGGGAGTGCATTTTTTGAGTGCATGAAAAATACGCCTTGACCAAATTTTATATATGTGGTAAAATTAGATATGTATTTCAAAGTAATCAGGAGGTTTTATGGGACTTTTCAGTAAAATAAAAGCAGGTCTTCTGAAGACAAAGCAGCAGATGGTTTCAAAAATATCACTTCTGCTTAATTCATTTACAAAGATTGATGAGGATTTGTTTGAACAGCTTGAGGAAACACTTATCATGAGTGATGTCGGAGTTGATACCTCACTTGAGATCTGCGACAGACTCAGAAAGAAAATCAAAGAGCTGGGAATAACGGATCCTAAGGAAATAATGCACCTTATACACGAAATAATCGCAGATATGATGGGTGAAGACCAGGGACTTGACCTTTCAACTTCGCCTTCCGTTATAATGGTAATAGGCGTAAACGGTGCCGGAAAGACTACAACCATAGGCAAGCTCTGTCACAAGCTGAAGGGCGAGGGAAAAAAGGTTATTGTTGCGGCAGCAGATACATTCAGAGCGGCTGCTATTGATCAGCTTCAGGTCTGGACGGACAGGGCAGGAGTTGATATAGTCAAGCATGCAGAAGGTTCAGATGCTGCGGCCGTTGTTTATGATGCCATAACAGCAGCAAAGGCAAGACACTGTGATGTTGTTGTTGTTGATACAGCAGGAAGGCTTCACAACA